>DAIOGO010000051.1:0-9258 GCA_036745195.1 Actinomycetota bacterium
ACCTCGAACCTTCAACCTTCCCGGTCTGCGATCCAGCTATCGACGGTGGTACGCGACACCATCACCCCCCGGTGGAACACGATCCTGTCGGCCGGTTGATCGGCGATCGCCTGGCGTAACGAGGCGGCCGCTACCGCCACGAAATCGGCGGGCGACCCGACTGCGATCTGGACCGGCGGGCGCCGGGCCAACCTCCTGACGGCGGCGCTGACCAGGGTCCAGGCTTCTTCGATCGAGAGATGGGCAACCGAGACCAGCAGCGAGGCCGTCTCGAGGGGGTCGGATCTGCCCACGATGTAGAAGGGGTCCTGGACGTTGTCGGCCCCGGCCGCCACCACTGTCCCGGCATCGAGCAAGGCCCGGACCCCGGCCAAGCCGCGGGGTGGGGCCTGGAGGATGCCGCGCGCCTGGAGGTACAGATTGGTTCTGGGGTTGGTCACGACCGCCACCCCGGCGTCGGCCAGCATGTGACCCACCTCCCGCTGCCGGTCGGCGGGGAGAAGGCCGTGGCTCACACAGTGGGATGCGGTGACCCGGCCCCCGAGGCCGAGAGCCTCCACCTGGCGGGCGAGTTCGGGCAGATGCTGGATGTCCGGATCCAGCACCTCGTCGAAGTGGAGATCGACCGGGGATCCGGTCTCGGCGGCGAGGGCGAGGGCCAGGCGGATCGTCCGGACCGGATCCTCTTCGAGATGGGGGCAAGCCCCCACCACGTCCACCCCCTCCTCGACTGCCCGGCCGATCCGGCGCAGGGTCGCCGGCCCGTCGTCTCCGGTGAGCGGCATCGCCAGCGCCACCAACTCGAGATCACACAGGTGGGAGGTGCGCCGTCTCACCTCGAGCAATGCCTCCACCGACTTCTGCTCCCCTTCGGGGACCACGTCTGCGTGTGAACGGATCAGCGTGGTCCCCGCCGCCACCAGGCGGCGCACCGCCCGCTCCGCCCGCTCGACGATGTCCTCGGTGCTGGTTACCAGCCACCCGGCCCGGATCGCCTCGACCGCCCCCGCCAGATCACCGGCCGGGTTGAGGAAGACATCGGCTGTGAAGGCCTTGTCGAGATGAGCGTGTGGCTCGCCCATCGCCGGGAGCAAGAGTCGGCCATCCAGGTCGGTGGATCCAGCCGGTTGCGTAGGGCCACTCGGTTCCACCCGGGTGATCACCCCGCCCTCGACGGTTACATCGAGCAACCTTCCGTCGGTCGATCGAGCCGAAGCGAGGACGCTCATCCACCCCTCACGATCCGGACTTCGAGCGCCATCATCCGAAGAAGGACCGTTCCAGCACGTCGTGGTTGATCTCTCCGGCAGAGAAGGTCCGTCCGGTGGTCAGGTTGGTGAGATGGAGCAGGGCCGGGGAGTGGAGATCGAGGGGTATCTCGTAGAAGTCGCGGTCGGCATCCTCGTAGATCTCGACGAACGGGCGTCCGTACGCCGCCGAGGCGGAGGAGACCACCTTGGAGATCACCGCCTCGCAGGCCGCATCGGTGCTCACCACATTGATGGTCGCCTCTCCCCCATACAACAACGAGTCGTTGATCCGCCCCATCGAGGCGAGATCGTCGTCGACCAGCGGCGGGATCACGCCGAACCCGTGTGCGGAACGGACCGAGCGAACCTCGAAGCCCTCCTCACCGAGGCGATGCAGGCTCTGCTCGACGATCCGGGCCGCCACCTGAACCGCGCACACCAGGCTCCGGTTGGGGGCGAAGAGGACATAGAGCCGGTCGGGAGAGACTCCACAACCACGGGCGATCGAATCGGCCAGCGTCTCGGTCACCGGCCGGGAGGTCTGGATTGCCACCACCGCTTCGTCGTGGGAGTCGCGGTAGTCGGTCATCTCGAAGTAGTGGTCTGGTTCGGCGTTGAGCGCCCGGCCCGGCCCGGCGAGGATGGCAGCGTGCTCGGTGCGGGCGTCATCGAGGCGCCATCCGGCGATCTGGCTGGCCACGCACGCCTCGAGTGGATGGTCGATCATCACCCGCACCGCCGCCAGGTTGCGTCCGGCGACGGTCATCGTTTCGTAGCCGACCTCGGCCAGGCCACCCAGGGTCACCAGCGTGTACTCGCGGGCCGCCACCCAGCCGCCGGGCACCTCGAGCCCCATGTCGATGACGGTGGTCCCATTGGGGAGAACCGACGAGCGGACGCCGAGAGCCTCCTCCGCGGCCAGGATGCGGCGGACCACCTTCATCGCCTCCCGGTTGACGCTGATCATGCGATCACCTTGGGAGCGGGGCCCGCCTCCTTGCCACCCAACCCGGCATCGACCGGGATCACCGCCCCGTTGATGTAGCGGGCCTCGTCGGAGGCGACGAACAGGACCGCGGCGGCGATGTCCTCCGGTTCGCCGAAATGGCCGGCCGGGATGTGGCTCTGAATCGCCGCCTGGAGCGCAGGGTCGGGCATTCCCGCCAGCAACGCCTCCGTCGAGATCAACCCCGGCGCCACCGCATTGACCCGAATCCCGTGGGGGGCGAGGTCGAGCGCCATCGCCCGGGTGAGTGCCTCCACCGCACCTTTGGTGGCGCAGTAGATGGTCCGATTCGGCACGGCCAGCCGGGCGAGGATGGAACTGATGTGGACGATGCAACCGCCCCGTCCGACCATGGAGGCGGCCGCCAGCCGGCTGAGATGGAACAGGCCACGGACGTTGGTGGCCCACACCTGGTCGAGATCGTCGAGATCGGACTCGAGGAAGGAGGTCCGGCTGAAAGAGGCGGCGTTGTTCACCAGGACGTCGATCGGGCCCTCTGTCCCTTCGACGTCGACCAGCAGCCGTTCGATGTGGGCAGGATCGCCGACGTCGGCCGCCACCGCTCGCGCCCGGCCACCGGCGGCCCGGATGGTCTCGACGGTGCCTGCTGCTCCGGTCGCGTCACTGCGGTAGTTGACGACGACCGTTGCCCCTTCCGCCGCAAAGGCGGTGGCGGTGGCCGCCCCGATCCCGCGCGAGGCGCCCGTCACCAGCACGACCCGATCGACGAAGCGCGACATCACTCGATGATGGCGATCACGGTGCCGACCGCAACCGTGTCACCCTCGCCCACCAGCAGGCGTGCAATGACTCCCGCCGCCGGGGCGGGCAACTCGGTCTCGATCTTGTCGGTTTCGATCAGTGCGAGCACATCACCTTCGTCGACGGCGTCACCGACCGCCTTCTCCCAGGAGACCAGCACACCCTCTTCCATCGTCAGGCCCCACTTGGGCAAGATCACTTCAGTCGCCATCGGTACTCCTCGCTCAGCTTGCCATCGCCCGCCGCACCCCGGCGGCGATCTCGTCCCGGCCCGGCAGCACGTACTTCTCCAGCACCAGTGAGAACGGGATGGGTACGTCGAGCCCTGCCACCCGGATGACCGGACCGCGCAGGGCACCGAAACACTCCTCGGCGATGGTGGCACTCAGTTCGGCAGCGAGGCCGCCGGTCTTGGGCGCCTCGATGGCAACGACGGCGCGCCCGGTCTTCTCGACCGACCCGATGATGGTGGCGGCGTCGTATGGCCGGATGGTGCGGAGGTCGACGACTTCGACATCGATCCCCTCCGCCGCCAGCTGTTCGGCGGCGGCCAGCGCCTCGACCGTCATCCTCATGGTGGCAACCACCGTCACGTCCGAGCCCGTTCGGGCGACCCGGGCGGAACGGAGCGGGGTGCGGTACATCCCCTCGGGCACCTCGCCCTTGGAGGAGTAGAGCGCTTTGTGCTCGAGAAACAGCACCGGGTTGTCGTGCTCGATCGAGGAGATGAGGAGACCCTTGGCTTCCTCGGGGGTGGATGGCGCCACGATCACCAGGCCGGGCACGTTCAGGAACCAGCCCTCGACCGATTGGGAATGATGGGGGCCACCCCCGAACCCACCCCCACAGGCGGTCCTCACCACCATCGGGGCCTTGAACTGGCCATCGAACATGTAGTGGACTTTGGCGGCGTTGTTGACCAGTTGATCGAAGCACTCGCCGAGGAAGTCGGCGAACATGATCTCGGCCACCGGCCGCATCCCCACCATCGCCGCCCCGACGCAGGTGCCGACGATGGCCGCCTCCGATAGCGGGGTGTCGCGCACCCGGGTGGCGCCGTACTTCTTGAACAACCGCCGGGTGACCCCGAAGTCGCCACCCATCGCCCCGATGTCCTCACCCAGCAGGAACACCTCGGGGTCGGCCTCCATGCACAGATCGAGGGCCTCGTTGAGGGCCTGCACGAACGTGCGAGTGCGGGTTTCGGTCTGGGTTGTCATCGTGACTCGAACTCCCATCCTGCATATACGTCGGCGGTCGCCTTGGCGGGATCGGGCATGGGACTCTCCTTGGCGAAGGTGATCCACTCCTCGATCATCGTCGTCGTCTCCGCCGCGATCTGGTCCAGCTCCTCCTCGCTGACCTCGCCGCTCGCCAGCAGGCCCTCCCGGGCGAGCTTGATGGGATCGCGGTCCTCCTTCCAGTGCTTCACCTCTTCGGCCGGGCGAAACTCGCCGGAGAACATCCCTTGCCAGCGCCAGGTCTTGAACTCGAGGAAGACAGGGCCGGTCCCGGCCCGGATCTCGGCCACCGCCCGGGCCACCGCCTCGTAGGCCGCCTCGATGTCGTTGCCATCCACCTGCCGGCAGGTGATTCCGTAACCACGGGCCATGTCGACGATGTCGCCGGAGGCGTGGGCTTCGGCCACCGGAGTCGAGATCGCATACCCGTTGTTGACGCAGGCGTAGAGGATCGGGAGATTCCAGATCTTGGCCATGTTGAGGCTCTCGTGGAACTCGCCCCGGCCGACCGTCCCATCGCCGATGATGCAGCAGGCGACTTTCGGCTCACCCCGCATCTGGGCGGCCAGCGCCACCCCCAGCACTGTGGCCATGTAGGACCCTTCCACCGCGTTGTCCCCGAAGTTGCCGACATTGGGGTTGGCCGAGTGGAGGCTCCCTCCCTTGCCGGAGCAGACGCCGGTAGCCCGGCCGAACAGCTCGGCCATGATCTTCTCGCCGGTGCCGGCATGCCGCTCCTCGGCCAGGGCGTTTATCCCGTGGCAGCGATGATCGGGAAAGAAGACGTCCGTCGACTCGAGGTGGGCGGCCAGAGCGACCTGGGTCGCCTCCTGCCCGAGACCGGTGTGGAGCATTCCGGGCACATTGCCCTGGGCGAACTCCCGCTCGAGGCCGAGTTCGAATGCACGGATCACCCACATGTCGCGGTACAGGCTCAGCCGGGTATCGAGATGGACTGACATGGTGGGCACACTACCCCTCAGCCGGACCCTGGGACGGCTCGCCGACGGGTATCGTCGCGCCATGGCCGGCTCCGCCCTGATCCTGCTCGCCGACCGACCCGAAGCGGGATGTGACCGGCTGGCGGCGGCGGCGGAACGGGGACTGGCCGGCCGCCACCAAACCCGGCTGCTCGATCTTCCCGCCCTTGGATTCGAGGTGGCGATGAGTGGGGCAGAGCACCGCGCCTACCACGGTGATCACCCCATCCTCGACCCGCTGGTCGCCGAGCACGCCACCCTGGCGATGGACGCCGAGGTGATGGTGTTCGTCTATCCGACGTTGTGGTGGGGCCCGTCTCCCCACATCAAAGCCTGGCTCGAGCGGGTCCTGGTTCCCGGGGTGGCCTTCGTCCTCGACGACCGCAACCGGGTGAGACCCAATCTGCACCGTCTCCGGGCGATCGTCGGGGTGACCGTCCACCTCCAGCCGGCCGCAGAGCTGAGCGAGGCGGGAGACGGGGGGAAAAAGATCCTGCTGCGGGCTCTCCGCCTCAACGTACCGCATCGCCTTCGCACCGACTGGCTGACCGTGGCGGCGGGTGTGCCGCTCGACGACTTTGCAGCCGAAGTCGAGGCAAGGATGGGACGCTTGTGAGGACGCTGGTGATCTCCTGTCATCCGAACGAAGAGTCGTTCCACGCCCACCTCCGCGACGAGGCGCTGGCCGCCCTGCGGGGAGCCGGCGAGGCACGCCACATCGACGTCTACCGAACCGGGCCCGATGACGACTCCCTGCTCGAGTGGGCCGAGGCGATCGTGGTCATCTACCCGACCTGGTGGTCGACCCTCCCGGCGCCGTTCCTCGCCTGGCTGGCGTCGGTGTGGGGGGACCGGCGCTTCGACAACATCCGCTCGATCACGGCGGTCACCACCCACGGCTCGGGCCGGTGGGTCAATCGCCTCGAGGGAAACGTCGGGCGGCGGCTGCTGGAGCGGGGACTCGCCGGTAGGTGTGCCAAACACTGCCGCACCCGCTGGGTGGCGCTGTATGGAATCGATCGAGGTTCGGGGGTTCGACGAGATCGGTTTGTCGCCAGGGTCGTCCGGTCCATGAACCGGCTGGCCCGCTCCGCTGCCTCAGCCGGGCGGTGAGGCCGGCCCGTAGCGGGGAACCTGGCCGGTGATGGATGCCCAGCGGCGGGTACCGAACTCGAAGTGCCACCATTCGTTCGCCAGCACGACGAATCCCGCCCCGGACATCGACCAAAACAGCAGGCGCCGAAGTTCGCGCACCGCCCCCGGTTCGTCCTCAAAGGCGGCGGCGTGGGCCAGCGGCGAGAAATCGTCGTATCCGGTGCCCAGCGCCAGCGGTCGACCGGAATGGGTGAGGGTGCAGTCGACAGTGCCGCCGGTGAGATGAGGTGGTGGCTCGGTGGGCGAATCGCTCGGGGGGGCCACGAATCCGGGCGGGAGCCCGGAGTCGCGGTAGGCCGCCCGGTACAGCTCCTCCTGCAAGGCGAGCGGACGCCAGGCATCGAAGATCGCCAGCCCGAACTCGTCCGGCAGCACGGTGACGGCGGCCAGCAAACGGGATAGCGCCTCCTCTCTGAGCCAGGCTCCCGGCCTGGCATTCGCCCATCCCGCCCTGGTGTAGGCGTCAACCACCATCAGCCGTCGGTCGCGCACCTCGACCAACGGCTCATCGAGTGGGTCGAGAACCGGAGGTTGGTGGTCCGGTTCGATGAGCACCGGCAACGGGATGGTGGCGGGCACCGAACCCGGGTCGACGAACAGTTGTGGGTCCGACGTCAGCTCCGGGTGATCGAACCGGGGCACGGTCACAGACGGGAGAAGGCAGCGGCAGTGACGGCCATCAAGTGTTCGGCGGTGTCGATCTCGAGCACCGGGAGCAGGAACTCCTCCACACCTTTGGCCGCCAGTTCGGCCAGCTGGCGTCCACATTCCTCCACCGAACCATGGATGACAAAGGGAAGCACCCACTCGTCGGGGACCAGGCTCGCCGCCGCTTCGAGACCCACAGCCAGCGCCGCCCGGAGCCGGTCGAGGTCGGCGGGGGTGATGCCCAGCATCTGGTGTACCTCGGGTGGGGAATCGACCAAACGGTAGGCCATGTGTTTGCGAATCAGGTCGAGGGCGGCGCTGTCGGTCACGACCATGGTCGAATACGAGAGGCGCACGTTCCTCCCCGCCGCTGCAGCCGCCTCGGTGACGAGCCGGAAACTGTCGTCGAGTCGGTCGCGGTGGATGAACTCGAGCATGACTCCATCGGCCACCCGACCTCCCAGAGCCAGCATGCGAGGTCCCCTTCCCGCCAGCCAGATGTCGATTCCTCGGGTCGGGGTAACCAGCGTCGCCGACCTGAGGCTGAGAGTCTGTCGATCGAGATCGACCTGGCCGCCGGCATAGAGCGCCCGCGCCGCCACGATGGCGTCCTCGACCGCAGCCAGCGGTGTGGTCCTGGGAAGCGCCAGCGGGTCGAGCGACAGGCTCCCACCTGCCCCCCACCCCAGGAACGCCCTTCCACCCGACATCTCGTCGAGGGTGGCGATCGCCGCCGCCGAGATCGCCGGGTGTCTCGTGTAGGGATTGGTGATCCCTGTCCCGAGCAGGAGTGAGGTCGTCGCCGAGGCGACCGCGGTGAGGACCACGTAGACGTCGCGGGCGGCCAGCCCTTCGTCGTACACCCAGCACCGCCGGTACCCGAGCCGCTCGGCCTCTGTCGCCACCTCGACGAGACGGTGCACCGGTGCCTCCGGCATCAGATTGATGCTGGGATACATCAGAACCCCCGCCCCAAGGACTGTCTGGACCTCATCAAGCGGATGCTAGGAACTGCGCCATGCGCCATGCGCCATGCGCCATACGCCATGCGTCATGCGTCATGCGTCATGCGCCATGCGCCATGCGTCATGCGTCATGCGCCATCCGTCAGCCACCGCCATCAGCCATCAGGCATCGGCCTTGAGCCGTGGAAGGTCCAAGGTTCAAAGTTCAAGGTCCAAGGTTCAAAGTTCAAAGTCCGAGCTTCAACCTTCAACCTTCAACCTTCTACCTTCAACCTTCAACCTTCAACCTTCAACCTTCTTCCTTCTTCTCCAGTTGCTCCCGGCGATTCTCCATGTGAAGGTGGCCGGAACCCAAGGAGACCCTCATGTGTGTTCCCCCCGACTCGGTCCCGCCGATCCCCGTCTCGGGTGGCGCCGTGCCCTCACGCCCACTGGTACTGACCGCCGCCGATGGAAATCGGTTCAACGCCTTCGAGGCATTGGCGGCAGCACCATCCGCGGTTGGGGTGATCGTGCTCCCAGACGTCCGCGGGTTGTTCCCCTTCTACACCGAACTCGCCCTCCGCTTTGCCGAAGCCGGCTTCGACGCTCTGGCCATCGACTATTTCGGCCGCACCGCCGGTCTCGAACCGCGCCGGGATGACTTCGACTACAAGGCCCACGTCCCGTTGCAGACCTATGCCTCCGTGCGGTCGGACGTCGAGGCGGCCGTGACCCACCTGCGAGCCGACAATGTCGGTCGGCGCATCGTCACCGTCGGGTTCTGTATCGGTGGTTCCAACTCGTGGATCCAGGCCACCAACGGGTTCGGGCTGGCCGGTGCCGTCGGCTTCTACGGGCACCCCGGCCGTGACTTCCCGCCTGGTGGGGGGACCGTCATCGAACGCCTCGACCGGGCCGAATGTCCGATTCTCGCCTTGATGGCCGGGGAAGATCCTGGGATTCCGGCCGACCTGGTGTCTCAGTTCCGGGCCGCTCTCGAATCTCATGGGGTCAATCACGAGATCGTCACCTACCCGGGTGCGCCGCATTCGTTCTTCGACCGCCGCCACGAGGAGTTCTCCTCCCAGTCGGCCGACGCCTGGCGCCGGGTGTTGGAGTTCCTCTCGAGAGCCTGAGGCACCGTCCCGGGATGCGTCATGCGTCATGCGTCCTGCGTCATGCGCCATGCGTCATGCGTCATGCGTCATGCGTCCTGCGCCATCCGTCAGCCACCGCCATCAGCCATCAGGCATCGGCCTTGAGCCGTGG
>DAIOGO010000051.1:9358-10250 GCA_036745195.1 Actinomycetota bacterium
AAGGTCCAAGGTTCAAAGTTCAAAGTCCAAGGCGCAAAGTCAGGGGTCTTCACCTTCGACTTGCACCTTTGAACCTGAACCTTCCTCGTTCCTCGTTCCTCGTTCCTCGTTCCTCCGCGCCATCGCCATCCGCCATGCGGCTTCCCCCTCTGCATGCGAATCTGTATGCTGCATTGTATGCAAAGCACCAGCGTTCGCATCGACCAGGTCACCCATCGGGAACTGAAACGTCTCGCCGCCCAACTCGGCACCACGGTCGGAGAGACCGTTGCTCTCGCCGTGCGACGCCTGCGTCAGGACCGGATCGGCGAGGATCTCGCCTCACCGCCGACCGCCGAAGAGAGCGATTGGCTCGATGCTGACCTCGGGTGATGTGGCCGACCTCGATCTCGGTCTTCCGGCGGGGCGCGAGGCGGGCTTCCGTCATCCGGCGGTGATCGTCACGGCGCAGCGAATCCTCGATGCCGGGCCGAGCGTCGTGCAGGTCGTTCCGCTCACCACCACCATCCGGCCGTTTGCGTCCGAGATCCATCTCGAACCCGACACCGCCAACGGGCTGACGCAACGGTCTGCGGCCCAGTGTCACCAGGTGCGAGCGGTCTCCACGACCCGTATCGTCGGCGTCCACGGCAATGTGGGACCGGCCGCTCTGAGCCAGATCCGCCAGATCCTCGGATTGATCCTCGACATCCCCTAGCGGCCGCCATCCGACAGCCATCAGCCATCAGCCATCAGCCATCAGCCATCGGCCATCGGCCAGAGTCGAAGATCCGAGGTTCAAGGTTCAAAGTCCAAGGCTTTCACCTGCCACTTGCACCCTTGAACCTGAACCTTCTTCCTTCTTCCTTCTTCCTTCTTCCTTCTTCCTTCTTCCTTCTTCCTTCTTCCTTCT
>DAIOGO010000051.1:10350-17399 GCA_036745195.1 Actinomycetota bacterium
TCCTTTTCATCGTTCATCGTTCATCGTTTCCACGCCACCTCGACCACCGGGATCGGGGCCAGAAGGCGAGTGACCTCGTCGGTATCGGCCCGGGTGGCATCGTCGACCTTGGTGATCGCCACCACAAAACGGGCACCGGGTGGGACCCCCTTGCGACCGCCGTCCGGGCTCGACAGCAGCCGGGCAGCGCGCTCGGGGGTGAGACGGTCGTATGGGCCGGCACCCACCACCGCCCCCACCCGCAGCGGCCGATGACAGGCATCTTCGATCACCCGGTTGATTCCGTCGGCGGCGATCACCGCCACCACCACCGTCGATGAGGCGGGGATGACCGGTTCGTGGGGGGCCGGAGCCTTGACCCGCATCTCCCTCGCCCCGTCTGCCTCCACGATCACCAGGTCGGCCTGGTGGGCGACCACCGCCGCGAACTCGGGCCCCGGTCCCACCAGCTTGCGCCCTTCCCTCCACGGGCGCGCCATGACACAAGCCCCTCGCCCGGCCAGGGCCGCCGCCACACCTTCCGGTTCAACCACCGGCAGTCCCATCGTCTGACCGGATCGGATCCGGGTGGTGGTGGTGAACACCACTTTCCAGCCCCGATCGACCGCCTCGCCGAGGAGTTGGTGGGCGATCGTGGTCTTGCCGCCCGCTCCCACCAGCGCCACCACGTCGCCGGCGACCAGCCCGATCGACTCGATCAGCGCGAGAGCCACGTCATCACCGCCTCCAGCACACCTCCACCCACCGCCAGCGCCTTGTCGGAGATCTCGAAGGCGGCGGCCGGGTCCGCCCGGGGGTCGATGTCGGCGATCTTCAAACCGGGGGTGGCGAGACGGCCAGGAGCCAGCAACCCCCGCACCACCCCGTCGATGGATGCCTCCACCACTGCCTCCCCCACCGACCCGATGACATCGCCTTCTTCGACCCGGTCGCCAATGGCCACATTCCAGGACACGACCCCTGTCCCGGCCGCCCGCACCACCCGCTCGCCTCTGCGCCCACCCACTTCACCCGGTTCGCCGGTGTTGGGGAGGGCAGACCCTTGCCAGATCACCCGACCGAGATGATGTCCCCGCATCGTCTCGACCACCGCCTCACAGTCGACGCCGGCGGTGAACCCGGGGCCGAGCCCCACCACCAGCGAGGCATCGGCCATCGACGTGTCGATGTTGCGTTTCTCCATGCGGGCGTCGACCACCACCTCCTGGCCGAGAGGCGGCAGGAGCGAGGAGATCACCACCGGGACGATCCCGCTTCGGGCTGCGTCGGCCGCCGCCTCGAGGTCGTCCATCCGGACACCCCGCATCCCCTCGATGTCGATCTCTCCCTCATCGATCGCCGTGGACAGCGCCACCCTGCGTCTGATCGCCAGCGGTTCGGCCAGTTCACACACGACCACCGCAAACCCCGATCGGTGCAACCGCCAGGCCACCCCGGTGGCCAGGTCTCCCCCACCCCGGAGGAGGACCAATCGGTCAACCACGACGGATGGAGATGATCTGAGACAGGATGCTGACCGCGATCTCTTCGGGGGTCTCGGCCGCCAGTTCCAACCCGATCGGGGCGATCACCCGGTCCAGCGCCTCGGCCGGGACCCCTCGCTCGGCGAGGGCGGTGCGGGTGGAGTCCCAGCGGCGGCGACTGCCCATCACGCCGATCGAACGGGCGTCGGTGGCCAGCAGGCTGGGGAGGATCTCGAGGTCGACCGCCATGTTGCGGGTCACCACCACCACATGTGTCTCCGAATTCACCGGCGCCTGGTCGAGCAGGTCGCCAATCGAACCACCAGCCACCACGTCGGCCCCGGCCAGATCGGACAAGTGGTCGGGCCGGTCGTCGTGGGCCACCACCCGGAAGCCGAGCCAGTCGGCCAGGTGGATCACCGCCCGCCCGATGTGACCGCAACCGATCACCATCACCGTTGGGGTTGGCATGTACGCCTCCATGTAGATCTTGACCAGACCACCACACACCCCGGGGTCCCCCACCCCCGGGTCGACCAGAGCGTATTCGAGGGTCCGCGCCTCCCGGTCCGAGAGGGCTGCCATCGCCTCCTCGATCACCCTGGCCTCCATCTCCCCCCCGCCGATCGAACCGGACGTCGAGCGGTCCGGGAAGATCAGCATCTTGGCCCCGCTCCGCCGGGGAACCGACCGGTCGGTCTCGATGACGGTGGCAAGCACCACCGCCCGGCCCTCGGCGAGGACGCCGGCCAGTTCGGCCATGATCCGGTAGCCGGTCAGGTCCTGGCCCACAACCGCTCCGCCTGTTCCGCCACCCTCGCCCGCAACTGCTCCCGATCGACGCCTTCCACCTGCCGGTCCCGCACCCGCCAGCTCCCATCGACCATCACGTGGCGGACGTGGCTTCGATTGCGCCACAGCACGACCTGATCGAAAAGGTTTTCCTCCGTGAGCGGAGTGGGGAGATCGGCGTCGACCACCACCAGATCCGCCTTCCACCCCGGGTCGAGCCGCCCGACATCATCGAGGCCGATCGCCCGGGCGCTTCCTTCGGTGGCCATCCCCAGCACGGTGGCGGCCGGCATCGTGGCCGGGTCGAGGAGACGGGCCTTGTGGATCAGGAACGCCCCCCGCATCACCTCGAACATGTCGGTGATGTACCCGTCGGTGCCCAGGCCCATCGTCACCCCGGCCGCCAGTTGCTCCGGCACCGGGGCGATCCCGCCCCCGACCTCGCAGTTGGAGAGGGGCATGTGCGAACAGCGCACCCCTCTATCGGCGATGATCCGGCGCTCCGCCGCTGAGAGCTGGACACACTGGGAGGCCAGGAATCGATTGGAGGCCACCCCCAACCGGTCGTAGTACTCGAACGTGCGCATGCCCAGATGTTCCTCGCACCACTGCGGCTCGTGCACCCCCTCGTTGACGTGGGCATGACAGAGGACTTCGAGATCGGCGGCCCGCTCGAATGCGTCGCGGATCAGGCCCTCGGAACAGGTGAAGGTGGTGTGGAAGGACATCATCCCGGTGGTGAGGCCGGCTCCGTCCCGGCACGCCTCGATCAACTCGGCGTTCTCGTCGAGTCCCAGCCTTCCATTCTCGGGGCTCACCCGCTCGGTGGCTTCGAACGAGAGCACCGCCCTGATCCCGATTCGATCGGTCACATCACGCTGGGCGAGCAGGGCACCGGGAACGGCGAAGGGTGCTTCCAGGATGTCGTACAGACCGGTCACCCCCGAGGCCAGTGCCTCGGCCACCACCCACTCGGTGGCGGCCACGATCATCTCGTGGTCTAGGGCGTCCTCTACCGCCGGCCACCAGAAGTCGTCGAGGAAGCTCCAGAACCCGGTGGGGGCGGTGCGGATCGGGATCCCGTGGGCGAGCACCCCGTAGAGATGCATGTGCGAGTCGACCAGACCGGGCATCACGATGCCGCCCTCGACCCGGTCCTCGTCCGGGAACCGGGAGATCAGATCACTGTTGGCGCCGACCTCGGCCACCCGCCCCTCCTCGACCCGGACCCCCCACCACCGGCGCGGCGCCCGGTCGGCCGACGTCACCAGCCACTCACCCAGGACCAGGGTCATGGCGAGTGCGTCATGCCCGCCGCATCGCCTGCCACACCCGTTCCGGGGTGAAGGGGATGTCGTCGATGGCGACTCCGACCGCGTCGAGGATGGCGTTGCGAAGGGCGGGGGCGACTCCGTCCTTGGGGATCTCGGCCACCGCCTTGGCCCCGAAAGGTCCCGAGTCCTCCATCGTCTGGACCAGATAGACCTCGGTCTCGGGCATCTCGTCTGCCCGGTAGATCTTGTATGGGCCCAAGCGGTCGTTGATCATCCGGCCCGTCTCGTCGAAGGCGTACTCCTCGCAGTGCCCGTACCCGAGGGCCTGGATCATCCCGCCCTCCACCTGGCCGGAGGCGGTGATCGGGTTGATCGCCACCCCGCAGTCGACCGCCATCACCAACTTCTTCACCGTCACCTGACCGGTGTCGACATCGATTTCGATCTCGGCGAACTGGGCGGCGAAGGGGGGCGGACACTCTGTGGCCATGAACGAGGCGGTCCCCATGATCTGGGTCTGGTCCTGCCAGTGGAGCGAGTCGAGCGCCACCTCCTCCAGCGACACCGACGAACCATCCGGCGCCCATGCCCGCCGATCACGCAACTCGATCATGCAGGGATGGTCCACCCCCAGCATCCGGGCGGCCCGTTCCTTGATCTGCATCCGCACCGCATCGGCCGCCTTCTTGACCGACATCCCGGAGATGTAGGTGGTCGAAGAGGCGTAGGCACCGACGTCGAAGGGAGTCATGTCGGTGTCGGACGAATACATCACTACGTCCTCGATGGGCACCCCGAGCACCTCGGCGGCGATCTGGGCGAGCACCGTGTCCGCCCCGGTGCCGAGGTCGGTGGCGCCCACCGCGATGTTGAACGAGCCGTCGTCGTTGAGCTTGATCGAACAACCGCCCATGTCGAGGAAGGGGATGCCCGTCCCGTGCATGCAGAAGGCAAACCCGATCCCCCGCCGGACCCGATCCGAGGGGGCCTTCCAGGCGGGATCATCACGACGGTGCCATCCGATCGCCCGCATCCCCTGGGCGACGCACTCTTCGATCCCGCTCGACTTGACCACCGGCAGCTCTTCGACCTCGGATTCGACGTCGCGCTCACCCATGTAGGGGGCGATGTTGAGCTCGTCGCCGGCCTTGACCCAGTTCTGCCGTTTGAAGTCGATCACGTCCCGGCCGAGGGCGCGGGCGATGTCCTCCATGTGCGCCTCGAGGGCGAACTCGGCCTGGGGGGCGCCGTATCCCCGGTAGGCCCCGGGGACGGGGATGTTGGTGTATGCGACGTCGCACACGAATCGTTTGTTGGGGCAGTTGTAGGAGGTGAGTCCGCGTAGCCCGGTGATGTTCTGCACCGTGTACCCGTGCGTCCCGTAGGGTCCGGTGTTGCCGAGGAGACGCATCTCCTGGGCGACCAGGGTGCCGTCGTTCATCACCCCCGTCTTGAAGGTGATGGTCTGCGGATGGCGGGTCCGGCTGGAGACGAACTCCTCCTTCCGGCTGAGTTCCAGCCGGACCGGGCGGCGGGTCTCTTTGGCGAGCAGCCCGACGATGTCTTCCAGCAGCATCTCCTGCTTGGCCCCGAACCCACCGCCGATCCGGGGCTTGATCACACGGATGTCCTTGACGGTGAGACCGAGCAGCGGCGCCACCATCCGGCGTACGTGGAAAGGAACCTGGGTGGAGGTGCGGAGGATGAGACGCTCGTCGGGGTCGAACCAGGCGATGGCGATGTGCGGCTCGATCGGAACCTGCTGGACCTGGTGAACCCGGAAGGTCCGCTCGAACACGTGGTCCGCTTGGGCAAAACCGCCTTCGACGTTTCCAACCTGGGTCTCCATGTGGCGAGCGATGTTGCGCGAGGCATCGAAGATACCGATCGAGTCGGACTCGTCGTGGAGGACCGGCGCCCCGGGCTGGATCGCGACCCGCTCGTCGAGGACGTGCTCGAGTACCTGGTAGGTGACGTCGATCAACGCCAGCGCCTGCTCGGCGATCTCGGGGGTCTCGGCGGCCACCGCCGCCACCCGATCACCGACGTGGCGCACCTTGTTCTCGAAGCTGACCTGGTCGTAGGGGTGGGGGTTCGGCCAGGACTGCCCACCCGAGGCGTAGCGCACCTGCGGGGTGTTCTGGTAATGGAGCACGGCATGCACCCCGGGCAAGGCCCTGGCCTTGGAGTCGTCGATGTCGAGGATCCGGGCGTGGGCATGCGGACTGCGCAACACCCTGGCGTGGAGCATGTCGCGCATCTCGACGTCGTCGACGAAGGCCGAGCTTCCTTTGACGAGTTTGAGCGCATCCACCTTGATCTCGGGTTTGCCCACCACCCGGGTGGTGGGGACGTCCTTGGACGGGACCAGACGGGGAACGGCCGGCGAGGCGGTGGGGGCCTGATCGTCCGGCGCCACCTCGACCGGGTGGACGCCGTCGGTCATCGGCCGCAAGATCTCGGGTCGAAGTGGCTCGACCGCCGCCCCCCGCACGATGGCGGCGGCCCGCTTGATCGCCTCCACCGGCTTCACGTACCCGGTCTCGCGGTCGAGGATGCCCGACAGCATGTCGCGGATCTCTGCTTCGGAGGGATCGGGGTTGCGTTCCAGCAAGGCGAGCGTTCCCAGCACCATCGCCGGGGTGGAGTATCCGGACTGGATGGCCCCGGTCGCCATGAATGCAGCCTGGATCGGGTGGATGTCCTTTCCCTTCGAGAGCGATTCGACGGTGACCACCTCGTGACCGTCGGCCTGGGCGGCCAGCATGACGTCGGCGCTGATCAGAGTCCCGTCGACCAGCACCGCCGCCGCCCCGGTCTCACCGGTGTCGGAGCCGAACCGCACCGAGAAGAGGCCCTGGCCCCGGAGGAGGTCGCGCAGGTTGGTGCCGGGCTCGACCTCGAACTCCTTCTTCTTGCCGTTGAGGGTGAGGGAGATCTTCATGCCAGCGCCTCCCTGACCCGGGCGGTGTGGACCGCCGCCAGATGGCTCCGGTAATCGGCCGAGCCGCGAAAGTCCCCGGGCGGCGAGAGAGCGGCCGGATCCTCGAACAGGAGCGGTGTGGGACTCACGCCGCACCCGACGAGGCGGATGACGCCATCCGGTCCACACCGGCCCACCACGGCCACGATCGGAGTGTCGGCCGGGGTTCGAACGGTTCGTTCGACCGCCATCTCCCCGTCGATCGAGAAGGACACCGCCGTGATCAGCTGCGAACCTCCCGCCGAGAACCCGTCGAGGGGAACGTCGCCCGACCCGGACGGATCAACCACCGACACCATCGCCTCCGACACCAGCAGGGAGGCGTACAACTCGCTCTCGGGATCGGCGGCCGCCACCACACCCCCGATGGTGGCCATCGCCCGCAGGGTGCTGGGGGCTTCGCGCCGGGCCAGGTCGGCGATGATCGGCGGGGTGGACGGGTGGTCGACGAGGGCCTGCAGCCGGATGGTGGCGCCTACTGTCATCCGTCCGTCGGCGACGGCGATGTGGGAGATTCCTAGTCCCTGGAGATCGACC
>DAIOGO010000052.1:0-17315 GCA_036745195.1 Actinomycetota bacterium
GAGCGAGGGGCCGGATTCCCGCGCCGGATCACCTATCTCATCGATCCGGAACTGGTGGTGCGGGAGGCGTATCTAGTCGGCCGTGACGAGACCGCCGGCCACGCCGAGGCAGTGCTGGCCGACCTGCTCCGTCACGCTTCCACCGGCTGAGGATCGCGGCCGCATCTGACGGTGGGGCCACTTAGGCTCATGATCGAGGCGATGGTCGAAGGAGGCCTGATGACCAAGTATCTGTTGGTGTTCCACGGCGGGGGCATGCCCGCCAGCGAGGAAGAGGCGGCGGCAGTCACCGACGCCTGGATGAAGTGGTACGGGGAGATGGGAGCGGCGGTGGTCGACGGGGGCGACCCGGTTGGTCATGCCCACACCATCTCCAGCGACGGGTCGGTGGCAGACGGGGGCGGGGCCAACCCGGTCACCGGTTACACCGTGATCTCGGCGGACGACATGGACGGGGCGGTCGCCATGGCCAAGCGGTCCCCCCATCTCACCTACGGTGGTTCGGTCGAGGTGTGCGAACTCTTCAGCGTCATGTGACCCCGGCGAGTGACCGTGGCCGGTCACGGCCGGAAGGTGGCCTTGACGATTCCTCCCTCCCGGGCGGCGAAGCGGCGGTAGAGGTCGGGGCCCTCGTCCAGCGGTCGGTCGGGATGGGTGATGATTTCGTCGGTCGGGAGCACGACGGCCCCGGATGAAACCAGCGGCAGAACCTCGTCGAGGGTCGATCGAACCGGGGCTCGACCGGTGACAACCGTCAGGTTTCGGTCGTAGGCTTCCACCGGGGTGAAGGCGAACTCGCCGGTGGTGGGGACGGCGATCACCGACAGGATCCCACCCGGGGCAACCAGGGAGAAGGCAGTCCGTTGGCCGTGGGGAGAACCACTCGCCTCGACGACGGCCGGGAATCCCTCGATGGCCTCTGCCTCCGACGGGTCGATGGCGTGCGCCCCCAATCGCTCCGCCAAACGGCGCCGCTCCGGAACCGGATCGACCCCTACCACCCGTCCCGAACCGAAATGACGCGCCGCCACCAACGCCAGCAACCCCACGGGACCGAGACCGACCACTGCTACCGCCCGGCCCTCGGGGGCCGCCCTGGCGATGGCGTGCCAGGCGGTGGGGAAGTTGTCTGCCAGCAGCAGGGCGGCGCCGTCGGCCAGCCCGGGTGGGATCGGCACCAGCGTGGAGTCGGCCAGCGGAACCAGGAGCCGCTCGGCCTGGCCGCCATGCAGGGCCTGGTCCAGTGAGAGGTCGGGGTGGCCCCACCCGAACAGCCGGGAGTGGATGCAACGCGAGCTGAGTCCCTGACGGCAGGCGGTGCATACCCCACAGCTCACCGTGAACGGGACGATGACCCGATCCCCGGGCCGAAACCGCACCACTCCGCTCCCCACCTGCTCGACCGTTCCGATCGCTTCATGGCCGGCGGTCACCCCCGGAAGGAATGGTTCCCTGCCGAGGTACGGATGGAGGTCCGACCCGCACAAACCGGCCAGTTCGACCCGGATGATCGCGTCGGCGGGCGCTGCGATCACCGGTTCGGCCAGGTTGGTGTGAAGTTCGATGGCCTCGGGACCGGCCAGGACGAGCCCTCGCATCCGCCCCACTGTACGGGCGGAGGGGTTCCGGCGGTGGGACGGCCGGACCTGGTCCACTCAACAAGCGGAGGCTTCTGCCGATAATGAGTACCAAGCGGCTTCTCAGGAGACGGCATGGCGACTTTGGTCGACGAATTGACGGCACGGGACCTCGCCACCCTCGCCGCCGTCACCGGGTCCGAACCCGAGGATCTCGCCGCCGAATTGCGACGCCGGCCGTGGCGGATCCACGATCTCCTGTCCGACGAGGCCGTGTTCGATTCGGTGCTCGACCGCCACTCCCACCCGGCCCGGTTGGTTTCACCGGTGCTGCTGTTTGCGGTCCTCATCCACCGGGCGGCCGACGAGTTGCGTGATGCCCCCTACGTCAACGACTGGACCGGCCCTCGCTCGCGGCTCCCGGTCTTCGATGTGGCTCCCCTCAACGAGTACCTGGACGACTTCGGGCGGATGGCGTTCCTGGCCAGGCTTCTGGCATCGTTCGCCGTGCCCGAGCCGCTCCCGGTCCCGGAGGAGAATCCGTTCGATCTGGTCGCCCTGTCCGGCTGGCTCGATTCCGTTCCCGACCGTCTCGGTCTGATGCGGCGGATGGGGGATCTGGCCCTGTTCCTGTCGGGTGTGTTCCCCGATCGGACCGGCTCCCGTCCCCTGTTGCCGGTCGATGCCGAGCGGCTGGGTCGGGGGGTGGGCATGAGCGCCGACGAGATCCTCGCCCTGTGTGATCCGGTCGGCCTCGCTCCCGGGCTCACCGCCTTCGAGACGCTGGGAGCGCGCTGGTACGAGACATCGCTCTCCAGCCAGCCTCCGGTGGTGGGCGACGTCGCCCACCGCTTCTCGGCGGCCCGCCGGGTGCTCAATCACATCGCCGATACCCAGTTGTACCGGCTCGAAACGGGTTTCCCGCTCGCCTCGTAGGCGCGAAGGGGTCCCCCTGAAAGGGGTTGGGGGAGCGCCCCCGAAGGAGCGCTCCCCCAGCTCGAGAGCAATGGCTAGATGCCCGGGATCTTGATCAGGAGCAGCTGTCCGCCTTCGCGCTTGTAGGTGAAGTCGGGGAAGCCGTCACCGTTGTTGTCGTCTCCATCCGCCTTCTCCACCCACAGGGTGTGGGCTTGAACATCGATGAGGAACGCCCCCGGACCGAAGGCGGCCGAGGCGTCGACGATGCCCGAGGCTTCCCAGCCGCCCAGGTTCCCGCGAGGTCGCCCGTCGACGTCGGTCGGTCCGCCATCGGCCGATTGATTGACCGACGCCACCACCTGAGGTGTTCCAACGAACGGCACGTACCACAGCCGCCCGGTCGTCGCCGCCGGGTCGGTCGACCCGAACGGGAATTGCTGGCTCGAGCCCGGGTCCTCGGTCAGGAGCAGCCCGGTGGCGGTGGTCTCGATGTTGTCGGGCTGGTGGACCTCGTTCAGTGTCTTGACCGGGTTGTCGTCACCTTCCACCTGGATCGAGAGCGAGGTCACCACCGTCGGGTCGTTGGGGTCGAGCACCATCTTCCACACCCGACCGTTGGTAGACCGACCCGGCTGGGACGCTCCGGCGGTTCCCCGCCCCGAGTCGACCACGTAGACGACGTTGCCCATCCCGGGTCGCTTGTCGTAGGCGATATCCTCGACCCGGACGAACTGGAATACGTTGTTGAGATCGCTCCAGTATTCGAGCACCCACTGAGGTCCGTCGACGCCGACCGGCGTCACCGAGCGAAGGTCGCGCTGCCAGCTCCCGTTGGTCGGTGGGAGGGGGTAACCGAGGTCGGCCGCCTTTATCTCCGAACCATCCGGGTTGAGCCCGGTGGCGATGTTGCGCGGCACCTTGATGAAACGACCGCTGATGCTCGTCGCCGAACCAGGCGTGAAGTCGTAGTAGTCGGTGTATCCGGGAGTGTCGGAGACGAACGCCCACAACTCACCTTCATCGGCGAGAAGGGCGTCGGTGTCCGGGGCGATGTAGGAGTAGAGCTGTGACTGGGCGGGCACCGTTTGCGCAGGGAGAGGCCCACCGGGCGGGATCGTGAGCGACCCGCTCGTGAAGGTGTCGTCACCCGAGAGGACCACCGGGTGGCCGTAGCCGGGGATCGCCACCGCGTTCTCGTGGTTGTGGCGGCCCATCCCGTGGATCTCGTAGGTCTTCCCGGTCCGGACATCGAGCGCCACCACCAGGCCGGCCTCCCGCTCGGCCGGATCGCCGATCGCCGGCGGCCACGACGCCTCCTGGCGAAGGACATAGTCGGGCGACTCCTCATTGGTGAGCAGTACCTCGCGGTCGAAGCCTTCCGCCGAGGTGGCAAGGTAGTTCGAGCAGAACCGCTGATACCCGGCGGCGGAGGCGATGGCGAACGAGCCGTTGAGCACCCCGGCCGAGTGCTGGTTGAGGATCAGCTTGCTCACCTGGGCGTTGTCGAAGTCGTTCTCACCGTTGGCGGCGGTGGGGTTGGCGGTGATGTAGGGGAAGGGGACCTTGCTGGTCTCGTGGTTGACGTACACGTCGACCCGGCCCTGACCACGTGGACGTACCGAGATCCCGTCGGGGATCGATTCGAAGCGGAAACCACTGGGGAGCACATCACCCACGGTCAGCAACGGGGTGACCTCGACCCCGACCATCACCGGCGTCAGCATCGAGGGTTGTGAAGTCTTGAATCCACTCTCGCCGGGAGCGGCGGCGACCGGCCCCATCAGCACCAGGGTCGTCAGCACGGCGCTCAGGCCTGCCAGCAATGGTCTACGCATCTCGATGCACTCCTCTCCTCAACCGGGTCACTGCGAACCGAGGCGCAGCGCCCACTCCCATGGTCATCGCCCTGGGTTGGCTGCCAGGGGCCTCAGTTGAAGGTACCAGCGTCCACTGTCACGTGCGGCCAGAACCAGGCCCGGAGTCAGGTCCCGGTGTAGTCGGGAGGACGCTGCTCGAGGTGGGCGGCCAGCGCCTCGCCGAGATCGTTCGACTCGAGGAAGGAGGTGTTCCACAGGGCGATGTGGTCGAGGGCAGCGGTGGTGCTCATACCGGCTTCGGCGTGGAGCACTGCCTTGATCCCTCGCACCACCAGGGGCGAGTTGGCGGCGATCTTCTCCGCCAGGGCCACCGCTCCCGTCTCCAGCGCCGCCCGATCGGGGAAGCATCGATTCACGAGCCCGATCCGGGCCGCTTCATCTCCGTCGATGTCGCCCCCGGTGTACATCAACTCGGCGGCGTGCCCGGCGGCGATGACCTTGGGGAGTCGTTGCATGGTGCCCACATCGGCGATCAGCCCCATGCGCGTCTCCCTCACCCCCAGCACCGCATCGGCGGTGGCCAGCCGGATGTCACAGGCCGTAATCAGGTCGATCCCGGCACCCAGGCAATAGCCGTGGATGGCGGCGATCACCGGAACCGGGCAGGTCTCGAAAGCGGTCATCGTGGACTGCAGCCGCTTCACCTGCTGGTACATCCGCATGTTTCGATCGGCCGGGGAGGCGCCGTCGGCCTGAAGACCCATCAGCATGGCCAGGTCTATCCCGACCGTGAACGAGTCACCCCGGCCGGCCACGATCACCACCCGCACCTCGTCTCGCCCCGCCAGTTCCTCCACGGCGGCAGGGATGTCGGCCCACATGTCTGCCGCAAGGGCGTTCTTCTTGGCCGGTCGATTGAGCCACAGCCGCCCGACGTGGCCGGTCACTTCGATCTCGATGTGCTCCATCTCCCTGAGGATACGACCCGTCGACATCGATTCCGATTGTGCGTCGGCCCGGCGGTCGACCAACATCGACCCCCGTGCGAAAGAACTGGCTCGTGCTGGCCTTGGCCCTGCTGGCCGCCTGTGCCGGGGGCAACGTTCCCCAGCCGGTGATCGGAGCCCCGGCGGACGATCCGGTGCGTTCCCAACTGGAGTGGTTCGCCGCCCGGCTCAACGAGGGTTCGGTGGCGGCGGAGGACTACTCGGCCCGATTCGTCGACGAGTTCCGGGCCCGGGTCCCATTCGAGACGGCGTTCCTTCCGGTGTTTGCCGGGATGGAATCGGGGGCGGGGGAATGGAGACTCATCGGTCTCGATCTGACCGGGTCTGGTGGCGAGGGGCTGCTGGCGGCAGCCGGAGAGCGGATGCGTGTCCAGATCGAGGTCGAGCCGGAGCCGCCCCATCGCATCGTGGATCTGCTGGTGCAGCCGGTGATGATCTCCAACCCCCCCACCCGCTACGAGGAGGTGGTGGATCCGTTGCGCCGCTACGGGGAGATCGGCTTCCTGGCGGCGGACGTGACCGCCGGGAGCTGCGACGAAGCCCTCTTCGAGTCGGGGGCGGACGAGGTCTTCCCGATCGCCGGGGCGTCCCGTCTCTACGTGGTGTCGGCGGTGGCCGGGAAGGTAGCCTCCGGCTCCCTGGACTGGGATTCCCCCGTCACCATCGAGGACCGGTTGCGGAGCCATCCGCAGGGAGTGCTGCGGTTGGTCGAGGCGGGAGAGAAGCGCACCGTCGCCGAACTGTTGTTCATGTCGCTCGCCCGGAGCGACAACGGGGCCACCGATCATCTGTTGGAGGCGGTCGGTCGGGAGGCGGTCGAGTCGGCCCTCGAGACGAGCGGGAATTCGGCGGTCGACCGCAACCTCCCGTTTCTCGCCACCCGTCAGGTCGCTGCTCTCAAGATCGGGGCGGAGCGAGGCCGGCTGTCCGAATACGCCGGGGCGCCGGCCGCGAGCCGGGTCGAGATCCTCGAATCGTTCGAGGACGAGGCGTTGACCGGCATCGACATCCCGTCACAGCCGGTCGAGGTCGAAACCGTCGAGTGGTTTGCCTCCCCCCGTGACCTATGCGAGCTGATGACGGGGCTGTGGGATCTCGCCCGCCTCCCGGGGATGGAGCCTCTGTCCGCCGCCCTCTCCGACGAGCCGGGGATCGCTCCGGAAGCGGGCCGCTGGTCCCAGGTCTGGTTCGCGGGCGGGTCGGAGCCGGGAGTGTTGACCCTGGTGTGGCTGACCGAGGACGAAGCCGGCGACCGGCAGGTCACGGTGGGATCGATCGTCAACCCGAACAAGGCGTTTCCGACCATCGACGCCACCTTGCTGCTGGCGGCGGGGCGAGATCTGGCCGGGGCCGGCTGAGTCACCGGATTCGTTTGGGCGGGGCCGCTCGGTAACGTCCGCACCATGGATGTCCGATCGATCGCCGACGAATACTGGTCGCTGCACCAGCGGGAGCTTCACTTCTACAACCTCTACCTGGGAGAGTTGAAATACCTCGAGGATTGGGACGACTTCTCCGAAGAAGGCCAGCGGCGGATTACCGCGGAGTTCGAGGCGCTTTCCCGATCTGCCGCCGAGGCCGCCGGCGGGGCCACCGGACCCGACCGAAGTCTGGCCGAGACGGTGGCCGCCGCCGCCGAGATGAATGCGGCAGAGCTCATCTGGTCGGGCGAGCTGCTGATGCCCAACCTGCAATCGGGTTTGGTCTCCTCGCTGCTGCCGGTGATCGCTCTGCTCCCGCTGCGCACCCGGACCGACGGGGAGCGGTACCTGGAGAAGATCAACCGTTTCCCGCGGGTGGTCGACCAGCTGATCCACCGGCTCGAGTCGGGGGCGAAGTCGGGAGTGGTCCCGGTGGCCGACAACGTGATCGAGTCGATCGACAAGCTCGAGGAACTGCTCGGCACGCCGGAGGGTCGAGCCCGATTCTCGGCCCAGGTCGCTCCCACCGACGAGGTGTTCCCGGATTGGGCCGAGCGTTTGGCGGCCACCGTCGAACACGCCATGTTGGACGAGTTGGACCGATACAAGGAAGCCCTGCGCACAATCACCCTGCCGGTGGCCAGGAGTAACGAGAAACCGGGTCTGTCCCATCTCCCGGGTGGGGAGGCGGTCTATCGCCGGCTGGCGAAGGCCTACACGACCCTCGATCTGGACCCGACCGAGATCCACCAGATCGGGCTCGACCAGGTGGCGAAGTTGGAGGACGAGTACCGGACGATCGCCGGCCCGCTCCTCGGGACCACCGATCTGGCCGAGATCTACCGGCGTCTGCGTGACGACGAGTCGTTCCACCACACCACCGCCGCCGGGATCGTGGCCGACGCCCTGCGTTGCCTCGACAAGGCCAAGGCGGCGATGGGTGACTGGTTCGGCCGGTTGCCGCAGGCAGACTGCATCGGCTCGCCGATCGACGTCGGGGCGATGGCCTACTACCGGGGTCCGGGGGTGGACGGAACCACTCCCGGCCAGTTCTTCTTCAACACCGCCGACCCGTCGGCCTGGGCGACGTTCCAGGTGGCAGCCACCGCCTACCACGAGGCGATCCCCGGCCACCATCTCGACACGGCGCTGTCGATGGAGAACACCGATCTGCACGATGTCCAGCGGTTGATCTACATCCCCGCCTACGGTGAAGGTTGGGCCCTTTACACCGAGCGCCTGGCCGACGAGATGGGTCTCTACGAGTCGGACTGGGAGCGGGTGGGGATGCTGATGGGGGATTCGCTCCGGGCCTGCCGCCTGGTGGTGGACACCGGTCTCCACGCCCTCGGATGGACCCGGCAGCAGGCGATCGACTTCGTGGTCGAGCACTCGCCGATGTCCCTCCACGAGATCACCGAGGAGATCGACCGGTACATCGGACTGCCCGGTCAGGCCCTCTCGTACATGCTGGGTCGATTGCACATCGTCGAACTCCGCCGCCGGGCCGAGGAGACGCTGGGCGAGCGCTTCGACATCAAGGGATTCCACGACGCCGTGCTCGGGAATGGCACGGTCCCCCTCGGGACCCTCACCCGCCGCATCGAGGAGTGGATGGGGGCAGTCTGAGGTGGATCTCGAGCGCTGTCAGCCCCTCTGGCCCTGAGCGAGGGTGCTCGCCTGTTCTTCCACCACCGCCTCGAAGGTCGACCACCCGGTGATGTCGACCGCTCCACCGATCGGATGATTCCATGGGCGGACGAACCGGCAGATCACCGATGAGGGTCGCTCCACCACCAGCCGGTGGAGGACGTGGGGGGCGTCGTCGAGAAAGATGTCGCAGTCGACCAGCCACTTGTCCCGGGTGATGTGGACCTCGGTCGCCGGGACTCCGTGATCGACCAGCCACTGATAGGTGTCGAGTTCGGCCCAGTGCGGTTTGGTGGTGACGACGATCACGTCGTGGTCGCCGGCCAAACGGATGAGGGCCGGGATGGCCTCGGGGTAGGGGTCGAGGTGCCGGAACAGCGAACCGCCCGCCAGACTCCGTGCCCACCGCCAGAACTCGCCCATGTGGTGGAAGTGGGTCAGTGAAGGGATCTGGTCCCACTCGGTCACCCGTTCGGCCGAGATGCTGGTGCCGAAGTCGGCGTTGTAGGCCCGGGTCCACCCGCCGTTGAAGTCGGCGACCACCCCATCGAGGTCGATGCCGAGTCTCATTCCCGCTCCCGATGGATATGCCGCGGGTCGGCCGCCCGGTGGGCCGGATCGTCGAGGAAGGCTCGGGTTTCGTCGGCGTGGAGCACCCCGGCCCCGTAGGCGCCGAGGAGCGTGTCGTGGGTAAGGGCCTCTTCGGGGGGACCGGTGGCCACCACCCTTCCGGCCAGCAGGAGCACGTGGTCGGCCGCTCCCGCCTCGGCCAGGTCATGGGTGGTCAGGATCACTGTCCGTCCCTTGCCCTGCTCGTCGTGGATGACCGCGTCGATCGTCTCGGCCGAGAGGATGTCGAGGCCGGTGAGCGGCTCATCCAGCATCAAGAGGTCGTGGTCCTGGGCGAGCCCCTGGGCGACGAGGACCCGCTGGCGCTCGCCTCCGCTCAGCTCGTGGAGGTGGCGGTCGGCGAGTTCGGTCAGTTTCATGCGCTCGAGTGACTCCGTGACGGCCTGGCGGTCGGCCTGTCCCAACCTGGTCAGCAGGCCTTTCCCGGCATACCGGCCCATCGTCACCACCTCCTTCACGCTGAGGGGGGCGGTCTCGTTCAACTTGGTGGTCTGGAGGACGTAGGCCACCCTGCTTCGAGTCTGGATCGGCGAGCGTCCGCCGACCGACAGCGATCCGGCCGCCACCGGCAACACCCCGGCGATGGCCGACAGGAGGGTCGATTTCCCGGCTCCGTTCGGACCGATCAGGGCGGTCACCCGCCCGGTCGGAATCGTGAAGTCGGACGAAGCGAGGGCGACCCGGTCACCCTGTCTCAGCTCGAGACCGCGAGCCTCGATCATCATGTCCGGCACCTGCCACAGATTCCGACCAGTTCGAGGGTGTGGGAGGTGGCGAGGAAGCCGTTCAGCGACGCGATCTCTTCGGCGATGTGCTCGAGGCGAGCTTCGTGCTCGGCCGGGAAGTCGACGTCGGTGACCTCGCCGCACTGCGAGCAGACCACGTGGTGATGATGGCCGGTCAGCCACTCGGCCAGCTCGAACCGGGTCACCCCATCGACTCCGTGGTGGTTGGCCAGCAACTGGCTCTCCGTCAGCACCCCCAGGGTTCGATACAGCGAGGAGAGCGGTATCACCGGGTCGACTCTGGTGTGGAGCTCTGAGGCGGTGATGGGCCCCTCGGCCGCCTCGAGCACCTCGAGCACCGAACGGCGAGCCCTGGTGCTGCGGACTCCGAGGCTGTTCAGGCGTTGCTCGATGGCTTCTCTTGTTCTCACCGGGGTGTGATGGTAGCGTCTCGATAATGAGAATCATTCCCATTTGCCTGCGACCTCGTTCGAACCGTGGGCTGAGAACGACACCACGTGTACCTGCGAACCCTGGGTTCGCAGGATTGGTGCTCCTGTCGCTCCTTCTGGGGGCATGCGGTGGGGACGGTGCTGCCGACGGCGGGGCGACGGTGGTGGTCTCCACCTCGATCCTGGGTGACGTCGTCACCGAGATACTCGGCGACGGCGCCACGGTCGTGACAATCATCCCGCCCGGCACCGACCCCCACGAATTCCAGCTTTCCTCGGCCGCCGCCGCCCAGATCGGTTCGGCCGACCTGGTGGTGCTCAACGGGCTCGGTCTCGACAGCGCCGTCGCCGAGGTGGCCGCCTCGGCCGCCGCCGACGGTGTCCCGGTGCTCGAGATTGCGCCGCTGGTGGACCCGCTCCCATTCGCAGGTGATGCCCACGCGGACGAGGAAGACGGTGATCATGCCGAGGACGAAGAAGGGCTGGACCCGCACTTCTGGCACGACCCTTGGCGGATGGCGGCGGCGGTGGAGCGGATCGTCGAGGCCCTGATCGAACATGTCGACGGAGTAGACCCCGAGGCGGTCGAGGCGAGAGCCGGTGACTACACCGCCGAGATGCTCGCCGTCGACGAGGAGCTGGCCGCCGCCTTCTTCTCGGTGCCTGCCGGACAGAGGGTTATGGTCACCAACCACGATGCCCTCGGATACCTCGCCGATCGGTATGACATCCAAGTCCTCGGAGTGGTGATCCCGGGGGGAGAGCTGGGCGAGCCGTCGTCGGCCGAGTTGAAGGAACTGGTCGACACGCTGCGCTCGAGTCAGGTGCGGGCCATATTCGCCGACGCCGTCAATTCGACCGCGCTGGCAGAGGCGGTGGCGGCCGAGTTGGGTGATCAGATCGAGGTCATCTCTCTCTTCACCGACTCTCTCGACCCGGACGGCGGGCCGGCCGCCACGTACCTGGGAATGCTCCGATACAACGGTGAGGCGGTCCTGGATACGATGCGATGATCGATTGGCTCCTCGAACCCTTCTCGCTCGCTCTGCAACAGCGGGCCCTGGTCGCCGGCGTGCTGGCGGCCCTCGTCACCGCGGTGGTCGGCACCTGGGTCGTTATCCGGGGAATGACATTCATGGGCGACGCCCTCGTCCACGGTGTGGTGCCGGGGATCGCCGTCTCGGTGATCTTCGGGTTCAACCCTTTGATCGGAGCGGCGGTGGCGGCGGCGGCGATGGTGGGAGGGATCAACCTGGTCCACCGGCGGGGGAGTTTCGGGGAGGACACCGGCATCGGGCTGTTGTTCGTGGGGATGCTGGCCCTGGGCGTGATCCTGCTCTCTGCCACCGGTTCGTATGCCGGGACCCTCAACACCATCCTGTTCGGGGATGCGCTGGGAGTGACCTCGGCCGATCTGGCGGTGCTGGCGGTCATCACCGTCGTGGCGATCACCGTGTCGACGGTTGGATACCGGGCCTTTCTGGTGCTGTCGTTCAACGAGGCGAAAGCCGAGTTGCTCGGCTTTCGCCCTGGCCTGACCCACGCCGTGCTGCTGGCGCTGATCACGGTGGCGGTGGTCGGCTCCTTCCGGACGGTTGGCACGATGCTGGCGTTCGGGCTCCTCGTCGGTCCGCCGGCCACGGCCGCCCTCCTGGTCCGCCGGGTCCCGACGATGATGATCACTGCCACCCTGATCGGAATCGGTTGTGTGGTGGGCGGGCTCATCCTCAGCTACCGCCTCGAGACCGCCGCCTCGGCGACCATTGCCCTCACCTCGATCGTGATCTTCTTCGTAGTGCTGGTCTCCCGCCGCCGATGAGCCATCCGGGCCCGAATGAGGACTAGTCGCCGTCACTGTTCAGAATGGGTCGGTGTTGTCCGATAAGGCCCCTGTGACCACCCAGACCGAGCCCTCCAGCGACGCGCCCATCGACGCCCGGGAAGGCCCAGCCGTGTGGGCCTCGGGTCTCGTGCGACGGTTCGGCAAGTCGACTGCGGTCGACGGTCTCGACCTCCGCATCGAGCGCGGGGAGTTCTACGGGTTGCTGGGCCAGAACGGGGCGGGCAAGACCACCACCATCCGCATGATCGTGGGTCTGCTCAGACCGAGCGCCGGAACCGCCGGAATCGGGGAGTTCGACACCTGGGCCTCGCCCCTCGAGGTGAAGCGCCGGATCGGGGTTCTTCCAGAAGAGTTCAATCTGTACGAGCGGCTGACCGGTGCCGAGTTGCTCGACTTCTCGGCGGCGATGCACGGACTGGGCCAGAGCGAGGCGAGGTCGCGACGGGACGAGTTGCTGGCACTCCTCGACCTGGAGTCGGAGGCGGGCAAGCTGGTGGGTGACTACTCGCGGGGGATGCGCAAGAAGGTGGCGCTCGCCGCCGCCATCATCCACAAGCCCGAGGTGCTGTTCCTGGATGAGCCGTTCGAAGGGGTGGATGTGGTCAGCGCCCGTCTCATCCAGCAGTTGTTGCAGCGTTACACCGCCCAGGGCTCCACCGTGGTCTTCTCTGCCCACGAGATGCACCTGGTCGAACGGCTGTGCACCCGGATCGGCATCATGGTCAAGGGGAAACTGGCGATGGAGGAGACCCCGGCCGGGTTGTGTGCCCGCACCGGGACCGACAATGTCGAGGATGCTTTCATCGCCGCCGTGGGTGGTGGCGCCGAGAGCGAGGGGATGTCGTGGTTCGACGGCTCGCCTGGCTGAAATGGCGCCTCCTCCGAAACGGACTCCGTAAGGACTGGCAGCGCCGGATCGGGCTGCCCGGCTCGATTCTGCTCATCGGATGGGGAGCAACGACGGTCGCCGCACTCTATCTCGACCGGGTCTCGGGCCTGGAGGGAGCCGCCCGCCTCGAGTTCGCCCACTGGTCGGCGCTGGCCCTGTTCATGTTCTGGGTCACCCTCCCGGTGGTGATCTTCCCGCTCGACGAGAACCTCGACCCCGATCAGTTCGCCCTCGCCCCGGTGTCCCCCCGCCAGTTGGTCACAGGACTGGCCGTCTCGGGACTGATCGCCCCCAGTGTCGTCATCCTGCTGGTGACGATCGGCGCCAACGTGGCCGCCTTCAACGAGGTGTGGCCGGTGGCGATCCTGGCCGGGCTCCTGATGGCAGCGCTGATGATCGTTGCCGGCCAGATGCTGACAACCCTGATCTCGGCCATCCTCCACACTCGCAAGGGGCGGGACCTGGCGATGTTGATCGTGGTCGGGATCGGGTTGTTCGGGTTTCTGTCCCAACAGGTCGTCAGGGAGAACCTGCGTGAGGTCGGCCTCGAGGAATCGGTACTGGCCCACCCGTTGTCGGACACGGCCTGGCTGCTCCCCCCGGTCGCCGTTCAGCGAGTCGTCACCGATGCGGCTCGCGGCGCCTGGGCCGGCTCTCTCATGTGGGCGGTGGTGGCGGCCGGGTGGATCCTGGTGATGGCCTGGTTGTGGCACCGGCTGTTGGCGTGGTTGCTCACCACCCCCAAGGAGAGCCCGTCACAATCACGAAAGCGAGGGAGCGCCGGGCTGGCGAGTGGTCGGACCTGGGGGGTGCGGACGGTGATGGCCCGCAAGGAGCTTCGTTTCTACCTGCGCGATCCCCGTCAGAGGCTGGTGTGGACCGGTGCCGTGATCTTCCTCGGGCTGGGAGCGGCGTCGGTCCTGGTGGGGACCGGCGGCCTCTCCCTCTTCCGGGACCGCGATTGGCTCCCACTGCTGGCGCCGGTGCTGGTTCTGTTCGTGGGGTTGCCGATCGCCCTCAACATGTTCGGCTGGGAGCGGAACGCCGCCTCCTTCCTCTTCGTGCTCCCGGCCCGGCCCCGCAAGTTGATGGTGGGCAAGAACCTGGCGGTGGCGGCCGCCCTGGCCGTGGAGACGTCGGCGATGGCCGTCATCCTCGCCATCCTCTCCAACTCGTGGGCGGTCCTCCGCTTCCTGCCGGCTTTGACGGTGTGTTCGATCGCCTGCCAGCTGGCGGTGGGGAATCTCACCTCGGTGATCACTCCGCTCCGGCTACCGCGGGAGGGCACCGACGTATTCGCCCAGGCCACCGAGCAGGGTTGCCTGGCGATCGTCTCACAGCTGGTCTCTTTCTTCTCGATCGGGCTCCTGCTGGTCCTTCCCGCCTCGGTGATGGTGTTGCGGGTCCAGTTCGACGTCCTCCCCGACTGGTTTGCCCACACCTTCCCGCTGGTGTGGGGACTGGTCTTCTACGCCGTGTCGCTGTGGCTGGCGGGCAAACTCCTCTCCCGGCGGATCCCCGAGGTCGTCAATTGGGTGCAGGTGGTCTGAGCAGACCGCACCCAGGGGCCGTGTCCGGCGGCTCCCCACCCCGGTAGGATCGGGTGCTTGGAGTACCAGGCCCTCTACCGCAAGTACCGTCCGCAGACGTTCGACGACGTGATCGGGCAGACTCACGTCACCGCCACCCTCCAACGCGAGGTGGCCGACGGGCATGTGGCCCACGCCTATCTGTTCGCCGGGCCGCGCGGCACCGGCAAGACGACCACCGCCCGCATCCTGGCCAAGGCCCTCAACTGTGAGAACCGGGCACCGGACGGATCACCCGACAACACCTGCCCCGCCTGCCTGGCCATCACCCAGGGCTCCTCGCTCGACGTGATGGAACTCGATGCGGCCAGCCACAACTCGGTCGAGGACATCCGGGACATGAGGGTGAGTGTTTCGACGGTCGCCTCCACCGCCGCCGGCCGCCGGGTATTCATCCTCGACGAAGCCCACATGCTGTCGAAGGCGGCGGGCAACGCCCTCCTCAAGACCCTGGAGGAGCCCCCCGAAGGCGTCCACTTCGTCCTCGCCACCACCGAGCCCTACAAACTCCTCGACACGATCAGGAGCCGTACCCAGCGCTTCGACTTCCATTCCATCTCGATCGAAGGTCTGGCGGCTCACCTGTCCCGGATCTCCGACGCCGAGGGATACAAGGTCAATCCGGGGGCGCTGGTGGTGGTGGCCCGCCACGCCAATGGCAGCGTGCGTGACTCCCTCAGCCTGCTCGAGCAGGTGGCCGCCCTCGGTGACGGCACCGTCGACGTGGCCGGCGTCAATCGGGCGCTGGGACTGGCCGATGCGGATGCATACGGGGTCCTGGTCGATGCCGTCGCCGGCCAGGACGCCAGGGCGGCGCTGGAACTGGTGGCACGGCTCGCCTCGCAGGGGGCCGACCTCAGGCGGTTTGCGGCGGAGTCGGTCGGGTTCTTCCGGGGTGTGTTCCTCGCCCACTATGCCCCCAATTTGGCGGAGGTGGCCGACGAATCGGCCGAGGTCCTCGCTGATTGGAAGAAGGCGGCAGGTGTGCTCGGCCCGGGCGAGACGTTGCGGGCCGTCGACCTGCTCGGGGAGGCCCTCATCAAACTGCGCGAGGGCCGCGAGGAGCGGCTGATGCTCGAGCTGGCCCTGATCCGGCTGACCCGGCCCGAGACCTCCGAGGACCCGTCGGCGTTGCTGGCCAGGTTCGAGCGTTTGGAGCGAAGGCTGGCGAGTGGTGAACTCGATGTGCGATCCGAGCCGAGGGTTCCCGCCCCGGCGCCCGAGGCGAAGACAGCTCCGCCCCCTCGACCCCGCGAGGTCGCCGCCGTGGCGGAGCCCGTTGCTCCCACCGCGGTGGCCTCTGAACCAGATGACCGCCCGTTCGAGTCGGAGCCGGCCGGCGTCGCCGGCGCCGATCCTGCTCAGTCGCCGAACTTGCCGCAGGCGGCGGTCTCCTTCGAGCAGTTCACTGCGATCTGGCCCGCCCTGTTCGGCAGTCTCCGTGACCTGCTCGGGGCGAGACGGTGGGCGCTCTTCCGGGAGACGGCTCCGGGCACCGTCATCGGTTCGACCCTCGTCGTCGACGTCCGCCACGACTTCCATCTGCGTGCTCTCCAAGACGACCCCGCCGTGTCACGGATCGTCTCGACCAGAGCCGGTGACCTGTTGGGCTCGGAGGTGAGGGTCGATTTCCGGGCGGCGGGATCGGCAGATGGAGCGGCGATCGCCGAGGTCGACGAGGCGGTCGAGGAGTTCGAGATCGACCTCGACAAGGACCGGTTGCTGGAGGTCGACGACAACGCGGCGGATCCGGTGCGTTTGGTGCTCGACCAGTTGGGCGCCGACCTGATCGACGAGTTCGACGCCCCCGAAGACTGACGTCGTTCGGCTTTTCCACCCGGCTGGGTACCCTGGCCTCTCACCGCTCAGGAGACACCATGGCCCGTCCGCCACAGCGCCAACCGAACATGCAGCAGTTGATGAAGCAGGCCCAGCAGATGCAGGAACACCTGCGGGCAGCCCAGCAGGAACTGGCCGGCCGGGAGTTCGAGGGGTCGGCCGGGGGCGGCGCCGTTCGGGCGGTGGTGCGCGGCACCCAGGAACTCCTGTCGGTCACGATCGACCCGTCGGTGATCGACCCATCCGACCCCGAGATGCTGGGCGATCTGGTGGTGGTGGCGGTCAATCAGGCGATGCGTCAGATCGCCGACATCGCCGATGAGCAGATGTCGATGTTCGGGATGGGGAGTGGCGGGAGCCTCTTCGGCTGATGTACGACGGTCCCCTGCAGCGCCTGATCGATGACCTGTCCCGGCTTCCCGGGGTGGGCCGGAAGTCGGCGCAGCGGATCGCCTTCCACCTCCTGAGCGTCGATGACACCGATGCCCGCCGGCTGGGGCAGGCGATCCTCGACCTGCGCGACCAGGTCACCCATTGCCGCCGCTGTTTCAACGTCACCTCCACGGAGGAGTGCGGGATCTGCCGCGACCCTCGGCGCGAGACGACGCTGGTGTGTGTGGTCGAACGACCCCAGGACATCCTGGTGCTGGAGCGCACCCAGGAGTTCAGGGGCAGGTATCACGTGCTCGGGGGAGCCCTCTCCCCGATCTCGGGGATCGGACCCAACCAGTTGCGCATCCCCGAGTTGCGGATCAGGGCGGTCGAGGAGAAGCTGACAGAGATGATCATCGCCACCAACCCGACGGTGGAGGGCGACACCACCGCCATGTATCTCGCCCGGGAGTTCAAACCATTGGGGATCAGGGTCACCCGTCTGGCCAGCGGTCTCCCGGTGGGGGGTGACCTCGACTATGCCGACGAGTTGACCCTCGGTCGCGCCCTCACCGGCCGCATGGAG
>DAIOGO010000053.1:0-17267 GCA_036745195.1 Actinomycetota bacterium
CCCTCCGGCTCGACCCCGACGACCTCGACCTCTCCTGCATAGAAGGCGGCGGTTCCGGCGATGAACCCGCCGCCCCCCGCAGCCACCAGCACCACCTCGGCCTCGGGCACCTGATCGGCGATCTCGGCCGCCATCGTTCCCTGTCCGGCCACCACCGCCGGATGGTCGTAGGCGTGCACCTCCAGCGCCCCGCTGACCCGCTGGCGCAACCGGGAGGCGGCGAGCGCATCGGGGTAGTGAGCGCCGCCGACCACTACGGTCGCCCCCAGCCCCTCGATCCGCTGCCGTTTGATGGCGGGTGTCACCTCGGGGACGAACACCTCGACCGGGACGCCCAGGACTCGCCCCACGTAGGCCACCGCCGCCCCGTGGTTGCCGCCCGAGGCGGCGATCAGGCCGGCCGCCGGCAAGGTGGGCTCGGACAGAACCCGGTTGAAGGCGCCGCGGGGCTTGAAGGAACCGGTGTGCTGGAGCAACTCCAGCTTGAGCGTGAGCGGTTGGCCGTCGATCTCGATGTCGATGACCGGGGTCGTGCGCACCCGGCCGGCGATCCGGGCCCGAGCATCGAGCACGTCCGACCGGCCGACGATCATTGTCTGGAGTTGGACAGAAACTGGGTGGAGTGAAGGGTGGCGTACAACCCCCCGCCCTCGACCAGTTGGTCGTGGGTCCCCTGCTCGACGAGACGGCCCTCGTCGATGACGAGTATCTGGTCGGCCGATCGCACCGTCGACAGCCGGTGGGCGATGACCACCGACGTCCGTCCCACCATCAGCCGTTCCAGCGCCTCCTGGATGAGTGCCTCCGACCGGGTGTCGAGGTGGGAGGTGGCCTCGTCGAGGATCAGGATTCGCGGGTCCTTGAGGATCACCCGGGCGATGGCGATCCGCTGCTTCTCCCCGCCGGACAACCGATAACCGCGCTCCCCCACCAGCGTGGCGTACCCCTGGTCGAGCGAGGCGATGAAGTCGTGGATGTTGGCCGCCCGACAGGCTTCGATGAGCTCATCGTCGGTGGCATCCGGCTTGGCGTACCGGAGGTTGGCGGCCACGGTGTCGTGGAAGAGGTAGGTCTCCTGGGTGACGACCCCGATGGCGGCGGCCAGATCGTCCGGATCGGCCTGGCGAACGTCGACGCCGTCGATGAGAACCCGGCCGGTGGTCACGTCGTACAAACGGGGGATCAGGTAGCTGATCGTCGTCTTCCCTGCCCCCGACGGACCGACGAGAGCGACCAGTTCACCCGGCGCCACGGTGAAGGAGACATCCTCGAGGGCCCAACGGCGTATGGCGGGAGCCGTCACCGCCACAGCCGGTCCTTCGTCCACCTCGGCCGGTCCCCAGGCGCGGAAACGTTTGACACCATCCAGCCCACCCCGGCCTTCCCCCTGATAGCTGAACGAGACGTCGTCGAAACGAATCTCGCCTGAGATACCCCGCAATGGCTGGGGAGCAACCGGGGCGGGGAGATCGGTGTCCATGTCGAGCACCTCGAACACCCGCTCGAACGACACCAGCGAGGTGGCGAACTCGACCCTGGTGTTGGAGATGGCCGACAGCGGCCCGTAGAGCTGGGCGAGCAGAGTGGAGAACATCACGACCATGCCGATGGTCAGGTCACCGCGAATGACCAGATAGCCGCCCACCCAGAACACGACACCACTTCCCACCGCCCCCACCAGCCCCAGCGCAGCAAAGAACCAGCGGCCGATCATGGCCCGCCGCACCCCGAGGTCGCGCACTGCGGCGGCTTCGGTGGCGAAGCGGCCGGCCTCCATCCGGGCCCGGCCGAACAACTTGACCAGAAGCGCTCCGCTCACGTTGAAGGTCTCCGAGAGGATCGACGACATGGCGGCGTTGTGATCCATCTGCTGTTCCGTCACCCGGCGCAGCACCTTGGCTACCCGCCGGGCGGGAAGGATGAACAGCGGGAGAGCGGCCAGACCGAGGAGGGTCAGCAGCCAGCTGGCCTGAACCATCACCACCAGGATGAAGACCACCGAGGCGATGTTCGACAGGATCGAGACGAAGGTGCCGGTGATCGCCTGTTGGGCTCCAACCACGTCGTTGTTCATCCGCGAGATCAGCTCGCCGGTCTTGGTCGCCGTGAAGAAGCGCAGCGACATGCGCTGGAGGTGCTGGTAGAGCTGGCAACGGAGATCGAAGATGATCCCCTCACCCGCCCGCGACGACCACCAGCGCTGGGCGATCCCCACCAGGGACGAGATGATGGGCACCGCCACCATCCCCAGGCCGAGCACGGTCAACGCTCCCAGATCGCCTTCGGGAATGGCGTCGTCCAGGATCCTCCTGGTGAGGATCGGCGGGACCACCTGGAGCCCGGAGATGATCAGAACCGTGGCGAGGGTGCCGATCAGGGCGGAGGTGTAGGGGCGGCCGTAGGCCCACACCCGGCGCAACAGGGCGCGGTCGACCTCAGGGCGGTCCTGGTCCTCGTCGTACTGGAGATAGGAGTACCAGCCACCCGAATGGAACATCGCCAGAGCCTACTGATCCGGTCGCGTACCGGAAACGGTGCCGAGAAGCGGCCCGGCGCTGTTGATCATGGCCGAAGCCAGGTCGGCAGAGTCAAACCGAAGGAAGAGGCGATACCGGAACCCGGCGGACTCCCAGATCCACGTGACTCCATCCGGGCTCGAGGACCGCTCCACCACTCGACCGTCGAGATCCTGCTCGACACAGTCGACCGTCTCACAGGCCTCAGCGGGTAGATCCTCCCCGAGCAACTCGACGTCGAGCACACCGACCTGGCCAACGCTGCGGGACGAGCGATAGGGCTCACCTTTCCAGAGTCCGAAGGCAGCCACCGCTCCCGGCTGGATCGTCCGGGTGGCGGACGCCACCACCAAGCTGGTGATGTCGGTCACGTCGGTGGGGACGACGGCCGGAAACTCGATGCCCGGGAACAGGATCGACATCTCGTCCCGACTGGCGGGGACGAACCGCTCACCGGCCGGAGACCGGGAGATGACGGCGTCGAGGACGGCGGCCGGATCGGGATCGGCCGGTTGGCCGAATTCGTCGCTCGCCCAATTCACGCCGGTGACCGGCTTGAACGTCGTGACGACGACTGCGGTGGTCGAGGTGGTGGCCACCTGTGGCTCGCCGATCCATCCCGAGGATGCCTTCCCCAGATCGGCCAAGGACTGGTCGGAGCACGACGCAACGAGACCCAATGCCAGGATCGCCGCCGCTGAGGCTGCGGCCCGGTGCCTCGCGTGTCCCATGTATTTGCCCTTTGCTCGTCTTGGTATCCCCGGTCGGTCGCGTTCGAACGCAGGTCTCGGCCGCCGACCGGGTGTGGATCAGCTCAACGGGCGCCATTCTCGCATGAGATCCCGGCTGTGACGGTCAACCGGCCAGGGAACGATCAGTGGGTGCGGTCCATCACAATCCGACGAGGGACACGAACTCGAAGGTCTTCTTGTTGCCGAAGGCATCGAGGACCTTGACCACGAACACCTGCCCGGGCGGAGCAGACGGGAAGAACACTTTGAGCTCCCAACCGCCATCGCCACTCACGACCGTCGATCCCGACCCGAACTCCGACAGGACCGAGATGGTGGTGCCCGGTTGCCCGGTTCCGTAATAGACGTCGTAGGGCGGATCGTCCGAACACGAGCCATAGGTCTTGTTGGCGGTGAAGGCCACCTCGGGTTTGGTGGTGGCCGTCACGACCGGCTTCTCGTAGACCACGTTGACCGAGGCCTGGGCGGTGTTCCCGGCGGGGTCGGTGGCGAGGAACCGTGCCGTCGCCTCCCCCTCCGACAAGATGAGCGTGATCGACCAGGAGCCATCGGCGGCGACGTCGGCCTTGTACTTGCCGGCCGTGACGATCGCGCCCGGTTCGGTGACGCCGCGGAAGGTCAGAGATTTCTCCTCCGAGACGTGACCCGGCTCGGGGAAGGTGATCTCGATCAGCGGTGGTTCGACATCCACCGGAACCGTCGTGGTGACCGCAGGTTGGGTGGTCGAGACGGGCGGAGGGACCACCACCGGATCGGGAGCCGGTTCGGTGACAGTGGGGGCGGTGGGGGTGGCGACACTGATCGGGGCGGTGATCTCCGGGCTGCGCACCGCCAGGATGCCGGCGATCACGGCCACGGCCGCCACCGCTCCGGCGGCGGCCGACCACACCGGTCCCCGGGTGGGGCGGGCGACCGTGCCGGGGATCCTGTCGAGCCTGACCAGCGAGGAGTCGACCGCCCGCTGGATGCCGCGCGCTGCTTGCCGGGCACGGTCGTCGAGGAGATTGCTCATGACCTGTCCTCCAGCCCCAACCTGGCGGCCAGGTTCTTGCGCCCCTTGAACAGGTGGACCTTGGCGGTGGACGGCGAACAGTCGAGGACCTCGGCGATGTCATCCACCGCCATGTCCTCGAGGTAATACAGGGCGACTGCCCGCCGCTGCTGGACGGGCAACGAACGCACGGCCTTCCAGAACTCCTCGTCCTCCGGCTCGAGTTCCGGCATGGCTTCCTGCCATCTCCCCACCAGTCGCAGGACGGCTTTGCCCTCGGCGGCCCGCCGTCGATAGAGCGACACCGACCGGTTGGAGACAACCCGCCGTACCCAGGCATCGGGTCGCTCGTACAGCCCGATCCGATCCCAGGACCGATGGGCAGCGATCATCGCCTCCTGGGCGAGGTCCTCGGCTGCCAGCCGGCTTCCCGAAAGTGCGTATGCAAAACCCACCATGCTCCGAAACTCTCTGCGGTAGAACGCCTCGAAAGCCTCGGGGCGCGCCACCAACACCTCTTCGTCCGCCGCCATCACTCGATCGGCGGGAAGTGTCTGCCTACGTCCATACATGAGTTCTCTCGTATCGGCAGCCATTTCGGTTTACTCGAGGAGTTAGCCTCAGCCGCCATGAGACGGATCCTGGTGCTCAACGGGCCCAACCTGAACCTGCTGGGCACCCGGTCGCCGGAGGTGTACGGGCACACCACCGCCGCCCGGCTCGAGACCCTGGTCGGGGAATGGGGCGAGGCGCTCGATCTCGAGGTCGAATGGCATCAGTCCAACCACGAGGGGGTGCTGATCGACCGACTCCACGATTCCCGGGCGGACGGGATCGTGCTCAACGCCGGGGCGCTGACCCACTATTCCTATGCGCTGGCCGACGCCATCGACGCCATCCAGCCACCGGTCGTCGAGGTGCACATCTCGAACATCTTCGAGCGCGAGCCATGGCGGCGGACCTCGGTGATCGCGCCCGGCTGCGTCCACTCGATCTATGGACGGGGGGTCGAGGGTTATCGCTGGGCTCTGAGCCACCTGGCCAACCGGTTCTCCTGGCCATCGACCCGACTGGAGTACGGGCCCCACCCGGACAACTTCGGTGATCTCCGGCTCCCGCAGACGCCCGGACCATGGCCACTGGTGGTGCTGGTGCATGGTGGCTTCTGGCGCCATCAGTGGACACGTGACACGACAGAGGCGATCGCCGTGGACCTGGCCAGGCGAGGTTTCGCCACGTTCAACACCGAGTATCGCCGGGTCGGAATGGGTGGTGGGGCGGCCACCACACCCCAGGATCTCGACGCTGTGGTGCGAGCGGTCGGATCGTTTGGCGAGTTCACCCATCTCGTCCTCATGGGACATTCCGCCGGCGGGCACCTCGCCGCCCTGACGGCCGCCCGCAACCCGGGGATCAACGTGGTGGTGTCCCTGGCCGGGGTCCTCGATCTGGCCGAGGCGGTGGCGAACGGGGTCGGGTCGGGCGCCACCGACCTCTTCCTGGAGGGGGCCGAGGCGGCTGCCTTCTCCCCCACCCACCTCCTCCCCATATCGAGCCGGTTCATACTCGCCCACGGAGAACGCGACGAGTCGGTCCCGCCATCACAGTCACTGGGATTCGCCGACGCCGCTCGCGGCCACGGTGTACCAGTGGAGACCATCATCGAACGGCGCATAGGTCACTTCGAGTTGATCGACCCCCACCATCCGGTCTGGGAGAAGGTGGTCGAAGCTCTCGGCCGAGCCCTCAGCCAGTGACACCACTTCTGCTGGTCGTCGAGCTCCTGCTGGTGACAGCATTGGTGATCGCGACGAGGGCGGAGAGCGCAGTCCGATTCTTCCTCAAACCCGCCGCCTCGGTGGTCTTCGTGTGGATCGGGTGGATCGGGCTTTCGAGGGAGGGAGGCCGCTACGCGCTTCTGGTGGTGATCGGGCTGGTGCTCGGCCTGGTCGGGGACGTCCTCCTGATGGACAAGCGCACCGGATCCTTCATCGGCGGCCTGGTCATGTTCCTGGGCGGCCACCTGGTCTACGCCGCCGCCTTCGTCACCGATGGGCTCGGCCCCTACCTGCCGGCCGGGGCGGTGGTGGCCGTCATCCTCGGGATCGGCTCCCTCCGCTGGCTCCGGCCCCATCTCCAGCCTCCGTTCAACCTGGCCGTCCCCGGCTACATCCTGGTGATCTCGGTCATGGTGGCGGTGGCCATCGCCCAGGCTGGCGACCGGCCCGCAGCCGCCATCGGGGCGGCGATGTTCGCCCTCTCCGATCTGGCGGTGGCCCGAGACCGCTTCATCGCCCCCGGCCCGATCAACCCCACCATCGGCCTCCCCCTCTATTACGCCTCGCAGGTCCTCCTCGCCACCTCGATGTGAACAGAGCGCTGGGCGCCAGGCGCCGGTGTGCCGCGGTCGCAAGTCGCCAGGGTCCAGGTGCCAGGTTTCAAGTTGCAGGTTCCAAGTTCCGAGATCACCTGTTACCTGTGCGAGCTTCCTGTTTCCTCCAGTAGGGAGGACCCTCATTGGGGGGGGCTGCTCTTCGTGTTCCCTGCGCAGTTGGGGGTGCCCCTGCAGTTGTCACAAGGGCCGAGTGTTGGGGGAGGTGGATCCGGCCCCGCCTGTTGGGGGGTGCCGGGGGGTCATCCCCCTGCAGTCATCAAGAGGCCGGAGACGGAGGGGGCACTAGGCGCCGGGGCTCCAACGCGCAGTTGGGGGGTGCCGGGGGGTCATCCCCCTGCAGTTGTCACAGGACCGTGCCCCCTCTCCCCGCGGGGGGAGAGACAGAACGGTCGCGAGTCGCGGGTCGCGAGCTTCTCGTTCCCCCGCGACGCGAGGCGCATGACGCATGACGCATGACGCATGACGCAACACGCAAGACGCAGGACGCAGGTCTGTTTCCCATCTTCTTCCAGGGCACTAGTTGGCACTGGGTCGGGAACGGCGATAGCCTCAGGGATGCTTCGCTGGAAGCACGGGCGGAGGAAGTCAACATGCGATTGCAACGCCTCCTGCTGCTGACAGGAACCATCATCGTCTCGCTCCTGGCAGCGGCCGGCTTTGCGACATTCTCGACCGGCGGGGAGAACCCTGCACCATCCGGTACCGACCATGGGTCGGTGGCCGGTTTTGCTGCGGGCGGATACATGGCGGGAGTCGGCCGCGTGGTGGAAGCACCCACCGAAGCCGCCCCGGTGAGCGAGGACGCCGCTGCCACCACGGCCTCCAGCAGCGGCCCGATCCAACGGTCCAGCTATCTGACCGAACGCGACGTCAGGCGTCTGGTCGCCCTCTACTTCGAACCAGCCGACGTGGACCGGGCGGTACGGGTCTCGTGGTGTGAGTCGACCTTCAATGCCGGCAGCCTGGATCCCGGCGATGGCGGAGCGGGACTCTTCCATCATTCGCCGGCCGGGTGGGCAGATCTGGCCGCCTCGGCCGGATGGCCGGGTGCCGAGATCTTCGACCCGGAGGCCAACGTGGCGGCCGCCGCCTGGTTGGTGTATCAAGGCCCGTCCGGGTGGGCCTCCTTCAACTGCCAGGGCTGAGCGGCCCCGGCACACCGGCCGGCATCGTCGCCGGGTGAATCACCGGAAGTCGCGGGAACCTGCGCTCGTCACCGGGAGATCGGCGAAGCGGTGTGCCACCAGATTGGTGACACCATCGCGATACTCGACCAGACCCTCGATGATCATCGCCGGGCGACGGCGGGCAACCTCGTAATTGGCCTCCCAGACCGGTGGGAGGATCACCACGTTGATCATCCCGGTCTCGTCCTCCAGGTTCAGGAACCGCACCCCGTTGGCGGTTCCGGGGCGTTGACGATGGGTGACGACACCACCCATGCGGACCCCCCGGGTGGTCCGCTGCAAGCGGAGGATGTCGGCGGCAGTAAGACAACCCATCGCCCGTAACCGGTCGCGGACGAACTGGATCGGGTGGGCGGTGGAGGCGCTGATCGCCCACAGATCGGTCAAGTGCTTCTCTTGTTCCGACATATCCTCCAACCGGGGTGCCTCGACACCGGGAGCGAGCGGCAGACGACCCGGCCCGATCTCGGCCAGCGCTCCTGCCGCCCACAGACCCTCCCGCCGGCTGAGACCGATCGATTCGAGGGCGCCGGCGGCGGACAGTCCTTCCAGGGCGTCCAGCGGGAGCCCGGTGCGCTGGGCGAGATCGGTGGCATCGGTGAACCTGCCTGCCACCATCCTGGCCGTCTCGATCCTGGTTATCTCGGCCGACCCGAGGTTGCGGACATACCGCAGACCCATCCGGACCGCCACCGCCGGACGGAGCGGGTCGTCGACCGGTCCCCGACCCCTCCGCCAGGATGCCCCCAGATAGGTGTCGATCTGGTCGGGATCACATTCGGTGGGCTCGATGGTGCAATCGTGCCAGGAGTGGTTGATGTCGGGCGCGAGCACCACCACCCCATGGCGTTGAGAATCCTGGACCAGGCTGTTGGGGCTGTAGAAACCCATCGGCTGGGCGTTGAGCAGACCGGCCAGGAACTCGGCCGGGTAGTGATAGCGCAGCCAGGCCGACATGTACACGATGTAGGCGAAGCTCACCGAGTGGCTCTCGGGGAACCCGAAACTGGAGAACCCCTGGAGTTTCTCCCAGATCTCGTCGGCGGCCGGGCCTTCGATCCCGTTGGCCCGCATCCCGTCGAAAACGTCGGTTCGCAATTTCTCCATCGCCTGTTCCGACCGCTTGTGGGTCATCGCCGATCGCAGGCGATCGGACTGCCCGCCGTCGAAGCCGGCACAGACCCGAGCGAGTTCCATGAGCTGTTCCTGGAAGATCGGCACTCCCAGCGTCTTTCGCAGGATCGGCTCCGCCGACGGGTGCGGATACCGCACCGGCTCCTCGCCGTTGCGACGGCGGAGATAGGGATGGACCGACTGACCCTGGATCGGGCCGGGGCGGATGAGCGCCACTTCGACCGCCAGGTCGTAGAAGGTGGTCGGTTTCATCCGGGGCAACGTCGCCATCTGGGCCCGCGACTCGACCTGGAAGAGCCCCACCGTGTCGGCCACCGTGAGCTGGCGATAGATGGCGGGTTCCTGCGGGATCGTCGCCAGATCGATCGGGACGCCGTGGGCATCCTCGATCAGGTCCGTCGCCAGGTGCAAGGCATTGAGCATGCCCAACCCGAGCAGATCGAACTTGACGATGCCGATGGCGGCGCAGTCGTCCTTGTCCCACTGGAGCACCGACCGCCCCTCCATCCTCCCCCACTCGATCGGAACGACCTGATGGAGGGGACGATCGGCGATCACCATCCCGCCGGAATGGATGCCGAGATGCCGGGGGAAACCATCCAGCCGCCAGCAGATGTCGTAGATGAGTTCGGCGGTCAGCCCGTTGGGGAGCGGGGCCTCGAGCCGGAGCTTCTTGGGGTCGCGGGTGTCCACGTAGCGTGACAACCCGTCGACCTGGGCCTGGCTCATGCCGAACACCTTGCCCACATCGCGCAACACCGACCGGGCCCGATAGGTGACGACATTGGCCACCATCGCCGCTCGTTCCCGGCCATACCGCCGGTAGCAGTACTGGATCACCTCCTCCCGGCGGTCCGCCTCCAGGTCGAGGTCGATGTCAGGTGGCCGCCCGCGCTCCTCGGAGAGGAAACGCTCGAAGGGGAGCTGGAGCCGGATCGGATCGACCCTGGTCAGGCCGATGCACCGGCACACCGCCGAATCGGCCCCCGACCCCCGGATCTGGCAATAGATCGACTGTGACCGGGCGAAGTCGACCAGGTCCTTGACGACCAGGAAATAGCCGGGAAACCCGAGGCGATCGATGATGGTGAGCTCGTGTTCGATCCGGCGCCGGGCGCCAGGCTCGATTCCCCCCTCACCGATCCCCGGGTAGACCTCCCGCGCCCCTTCCAATGCCAGGTGCCGTAGATAGTCCATCTCCGACTGGAAATGACCCGGCATCGGAAACGGGGGAAGCCGGGGCGCGACCAGTTTGAGATCGAAGGCGAGCCGCTCCCCCAGCGCCACCGCCCCCTCGACCGCTCCGGGATACCGGGCGAATCGGCGGTGCATCTCCTGGGGCGACTTGAGGAACCGCTCGTCGGTGCCGGGCCGGAAACCGTCGGCCTCCATCAGGTCGCGGCGCCCGGCGATGGCCGCCAGGGCATCGGCCAGATCGGCGTCCTCCCGCCGGGCATGGTGGACCTGATTGGTGGCGACGGTGGCGACCCGTGATCGCCTCGCCACCTCCCACAAGAGGTCGTTGCGAGCATCGTCTCCCGGCATCCCGTGGTGCCACAACTCGATCCGGAGCCGGTTGCCGAACAACCGGTGGAGCCGGGCAACCTCGCTCACAGCCGTTTCCGGATCTCCCCCGGCCGCCGCCCGGGGAACCGCTCCCTGCCAGCACCCGGTGAGGCAGAAGACCTCCTGGTCGGCAGCGGCCGTCTCGAGGTCCGACCAGGTGTATCTGGCCCTGTCCTTCTCACCCCGAAACTGGGCATTCGTCACCATCCGGGACAGGGTGGCGTAGGACTGGGGTGAGCCGGCCAGGAGCACGAGGTGATCGGTTTCGTGGTCATCGCGAGGTTTGGGGGCGTGGGCCCGGGTGGTCCTCCCCCGCCGAAGACCGGTGGCATGTTCCTCTTCACTCCGGCGCCGATCCCATCGTTCGGCCATCTCCAGCGGGTCGGCCCGACCGTCCGGGAGGTCGTGTCGCTCGATCCCCACCTCGATGCCGTAGACGATGGGCAGATGGTGCAGGGCGGCCGCCTGCATGACCTTGACCGCCCCGTAGAACCCGTCGTGATCGGTGACGGCCATCGCCCGGTACCCCAACTCGGCCGCCACCCCGACCAGTTCGTCGGGATGGGAGGCACCATCCAGAAACGAGTGATTCGTATGACAGTGCAACTCGGCGTACTCGGATCCCACCCCGACCATTGTATCGAACGTATGTTCGACCCGTCGAGCCAGGGCTTTGGCCGGTAGGCTCGGCCGATGCCGCGTGCGCTGGTCGTCGGTGCGGGTGTTTCCGGGCTCACTGCCGCCCGCCGTCTCCATCTCCTCGGCTGGGACGTCGTCGTGCTGGAGAGCCGGGACCGGATCGGTGGACGGACCCACACCATCGATCTCGCCGGGCACCCGCTCGATCTCGGTGCCTCCTGGATCCACGGCCCGGTGGGAAACCCGCTCGTGGCCCACCTCGATCAGGCCGGGTTGTCCCATCATCAGGATGGCTCGTGGGGCATGGGGATGGCCCTGTACGAGGAGGGGACGGGTTGGCTCTCCCCTCCGCTGGCGGCCTCGATGGTCGCCGCCTCCCACGACTTCGACTACGCCGAGGCTTCGGCCGCGGTGGGACGCCCGGCCAGCCTGGCGGAAGGCGTCGCCTGGTACCTGCGGGATCGGGCCCTGTCGGGGGCCACTGCCCGGGCAGTCGAGTTCCGCCTCGACTGGCTGGAAGGCGCCCTCAACGTCGGCGGGCCGCCCGAGACCATCTCGCTGGAGGGAAACGCCGGGTACCTGCTCCACCCGGGGGGCAACCTCAGGCTCGATGGGGGCTACCGCACCCTGGTCGACTCGCTGGCCTCCGATCTCGACACTCGCACCGGTCACACCGTCCTCCGGATCGACCACACCGGTACCCCGATCACGGTCTCCGGCGACGGATTTGAGGAGACGGCCGATGCGGTGGTGGTGTCGACCCCGCTGGCGATCCTCAAGCGTGACCTGATTCGATTCGAACCGCCGCTCCCGCCCGGGCACCGCCGGGCGCTCGACTCGCTGGCGGTGGGGACCCTGGAGAAGGTGGCGCTCACGTTCTCGCGGCGGTTCTGGCCGGAAGAGATCCGGCGCATCACCTACATGTCTGCCGACCACCGCTTTCCGGCCTGGGTCGATGTCACCGGCGAGGCCTCAGACCCCACCTGGCTGGCGTTTTACAACCCGAGGGTCACTCCCGGTCTGGCGGAGACGTCGATCGAGGAACGGGTCCGGATGGCGGCCGAGGTTCTCGGCCTGATGTTCCCGGATGCTCCCGCCCCGATGGCGACGGCGGCCAGTGACTGGCTGACCGATCCCGGTTCGTACGGCTCGTATTCCTACCACCTGGCAGGTGGCGACCCCGAGGCGATGGACGTGCTCTCCCGCCCACTCTCCCCCCGCCTGGTGCTGGCCGGAGAACACACCGTGACGCCCTACTTCGGCACCGTCCACGGCGCCTTCGTCTCAGGAGAACGAGCGGCCGAACAGATCGCCGGCCACCCGCCGGTCACGCCGGGCCGGTCAACTACCGTCGCGTCATGAGCAAGATCACCAAGACCGTGCGCCTCTCGGGCAGCGCCGCCACCTCGATCGAGGATGCCATCAAGACCGTGCTGGCCCGGGCGGCCGCCACCATCGACGAGATCACCCGGTTCCGGGTGGTTTCCGTGGGAGGGGAAGTGGATTCGGCCGGCGTGCCGACGGAATTCTCGGTCGTGATGGACGTGACGTTCGTGGTCAAAGAGTCGATCCACGGATGACGGCCTGAGCGGTGCCCGTGCTCCCCGACATCCAGCGGCTCGAGGGAGGGATCTCAGTCATCCCGCTCCCGCTCCCCTTCGCCTCACCCGCCTGGGTGAACGCCTACACGATCGAGACCGGTGACGGAACCTTCCTCATCGACTGCGGCGTCGACTGGGAGCCCGGCCGGGCTCGGTTGTTCGAGGGTCTCGGCGTCCTCGGAATCCCGCCCGGCTCGATCCACACCCTGGTGGCCAGCCACCTCCATCCCGACCATGTGGGGATGGCGCCGTACCTGATCGAGACACTCGGGTGCAGGCTTCTCATGCATCGCAGCGCGCTGACCAACACGGAGTTCTACAACGACAGCCCTCGCCTGGCGGCGTGGACCTCCGCCTTCGGGCACGCCCACGGCGTGCCGGCGGGCGAACTGGTCGAGTTCGGCAACATGGTCCGGCCGGACTGGATGCCCATCCTGTCTGCCCCCACCCTGCTCGTCGACGATGGCGACACCATCGAACTCGGCGGCGGCCGCCACCTGGAGGTGCTCCACACCCCCGGTCACGACCACTCCCACATCTGTTTGCGTGACTCGGCCACCGGGGCTTGCTTCTCGGGTGATCATCTCCTCCCCCGGATCACACCGGTGATCATGTGGGACGAATCCGAGCTCGACGTGCTCGGGCTCTATCTCGACTCGCTCGAACGGCTGGTCGTCGCCCACATCGAACTGACCTACCCGGCCCATGGCTCGATCTTCGAGCGGGGCTCGGAACGGGCCGGCCAGATCGTCCTCCACCACGATCGGCGACTGGCCACCATGGTCGAGATCCTCTCCCCCGGGCCCGCCACCGCCTGGACGGTGATGGGAGAGGCTTTCCGTCCTCATCTCAACACGCTCGAGAAACGACTTGCTCTCCGCGAGACCGTCTCCCACCTCGAGCACCTTCGGTTGCGCCACCGGTTGGAGGCAGACGATCGGGAAGGCGTTCGCTGGTACCGCCACAGCGGGCACCGACCGGCATGAACATCCGCCCGGCCGACACCGCTGCCATCGCCTCCGCTGCGGCCCTGATCCGGGGGGGAGGGCTGGTGGCCTTCCCCACCGAAACCGTCTACGGACTCGGCGCCGATGCCCTCAACCCCGAAGCGGTGGCCCGCATCTTCCAGGCGAAGCGCCGACCGTCGTTCGACCCCCTGATCGTCCACGTCTCCGACCGGACCATGCTGCCGGAGGTGACCGAGGAGGTGAACCCGGCCGCCCTGGCTTTGATGGAGCAGTTCTGGCCAGGACCACTGACCCTGGTGATGGCCCGGGGTGAGGGGGTCCCGGGGATCGTCACCGCCGGACTGGACACCGTGGCGGTGAGGATGCCGGCCCACCCGGTCGCCTCGGCTTTGATCGCCGCGGCGGGCACTCCGATCGCCGCCCCCAGCGCCAACCGCTTCGGCCGGCTGTCGCCGACCTCTGCCCAGCATGTCGCCCGTCAACTGGGATCCGAGGTCGACCTCATCCTCGACGGCGGGGCCACGCCCCACGGGGTGGAGTCCACCATCGTCGACACCTCGGACGGGCTGCGGGTCCTTCGTCATGGGGCGATCACGATCGAGGCCCTCCGGGCGGCCGGATTCGAGGTGACCGACGCCTCCGGGCCCACCAGCCACCCGTCGGTTCCCGGCCAGCTCCCCGGTCACTATGCCCCCGCCACACCGCTCGTCCTCGCCCCGCCCGGCGAGTGGGGCGACCTCTCCCGGGCGGCGGTCCTCGGGTTCACCGCCGCGCCCGGCGGGTGTCTCGCCACCGAGGTCCTCAGCCGCACCGGTGACATGGTCGAGGCGGCTTCCCACCTGTTCGAGGCCCTGCATCACCTCGATGAGGCCGGAGCCGAGGTGATCTATGTCGAACCGGTGCCTGAAACCGGCCTAGGACGGGCCATAATGGATCGACTCCGCCGCGCCGCCCATCGCCAGGTGCCATAATCGAGGGGCGGACGCCTCACCCGGCGTCCGTGACCGCGCCTGAAGGGCCCACCGTGCAATTCCTCAATCAGGAAACCCCCAACCAGGACCTGACCTACTCCGACGTCTTCCTCGTCCCGTCGAAGACAGAACTGGGCAGCCGCACCAGCGTCGATCTGACCACGGTCGATGGCCTGGGCACCCACATCCCGGTGGTGGTGGCCAACATGACGGCGGTGGCGGGGCGGCGGATGGCCGAGACGGTGGCCCGGCGGGGAGGACTGGCCGTGCTCCCCCAGGACATCCCGGCGGAGGCAGTGGCCGACATGACCGCCGCCGTCAAGCGAGCCGATCTGATCCTCGACACTCCGATCACGCTCCGTCCCGGCGACACCATCAACACCGCCATGGATCTCATCCACAAGCGGGCCCATGGGGCGGTCATCGTCGTCGACGACGATGGGCGTCCGGTGGGAATCTTCACCGAGAAGGATGGTGAAGGATTCGACAGGTTCTCGGCCCTCACCCGGGTGATGGTGAGCCATCCAATCACCATCCCGTATGACTCGAACCCACGAGTGCTGTTCGACGGCCTCGGCGAACGCCGCCTCCACTTCGCTCCAGTGGTCGATGCCGACGGCCGGTTGGCGGGGGCGATCACCGAGCAGGGAGCACTGCGGGCCACCATCTACCGGCCGGCGGTCGATCCCACCGGGCGCCTGATGGTGGCGGCGGCGGTGGGGATCAACGGCGACGTGGCCGCCAAGGCCCGGGATCTGACGACCAACGGAGTGGATGTGATCGTGGTCGACACCGCCCACGGTCATCAGCGCAAGATGCTGGAGGCGATCGAGGCAGTACGTTCGGTGGCCCCGGATCACCCGGTGGTCGCCGGCAACGTGGTCACCGCCGCCGGTACTCGCGATCTGATCGCAGCCGGGGCCGACATCGTCAAGGTGGGTGTGGGTCCAGGCGCCATGTGCACCACCCGGATGATGACAGGAGTGGGCCGCCCTCAGTTCTCGGCCGTGCTCGAGTGCGCCACCGAAGCCGCCGCCCACGGCAAGCACGTCTGGGCGGACGGTGGTGTTCGTCATCCCCGCGACGTGGCCCTGGCGCTGGCGGCAGGGGCATCGTCGGTGATGATCGGGTCTTGGTTCGCCGGGACCTTCGAATCGGCCGCCGATGCCCTCCGTGACCCCGATGGGCGCCTGTACAAGGAGAACTACGGGATGGCCTCGGCCCGGGCGGTCATCAGCCGATCGCGGGAAGAGTCCCGTTTCGACCGGGCGCGCAAGGAGATGTTCGAAGAAGGCATCTCCGCCTCCCGGATGTATCTCGATCCGAAGATGCCGAGCGTGGAGGACATCCTCGACCGGATCGTGAGCGGGATTCGTTCCGCCTGCACCTACGTCGGGGCGAGCAACCTGGCCGAGTTCGCCGAGCGGGCCGTCGTCGGCCTGCAGACGCTGGCGGGCTACACCGAAGGCACTCCCCTCGACACCAGTTGGTGAGCCGCTACATGTTCCGGCGGTAACGGCCGCCGACCTCGAAGAGGGCATCCGTCATCTGACCGAGGCTGGCCACCTTGGCCGTCTCCATCAGCGCCACGAACAGGTTTTCATCTTCTACCGCAGCCCGGGCGAGATCGGCCAGCGCCCGCCGAGCATCGGACTCGTGGTGGGCATGGAACGCCGCCAGAGTCTCGATCTGACGATCACGGTCGTCCTCGGTCGAGCGAACCAGGTGGTCGGGGAGGACGAAGGGCGACCCCTCCTTCGAGAGGAAGGTGTTGACGCCCACGATCGGATACGCCCCGGATTCCTTGAGCCGCTCATAGAGCATCGACTCCTCCTGGATCTTGGTCCGCTGGTACTGCCGTTCCATCGCCCCCAGCACGCCACCCCGCGAACTGAGCCGCTCGAACTCGATGAGCACCGCCTCCTCGACGAGGTCGGTCAGTTCCTCGATCACGAACGAGCCCTGGAGCGGGTTCTCGTTCTTGGCGAGCCCGAGCTCCCGGTTGATGATCAACTGGATCGCCACCGCCCGGCGCACCGACTCCTCGGTGGGGGTGGTGATGGCCTCGTCGTAAGCGTTGGTGTGGAGGCTGTTGCAGTTGTCGTACACGGCGTACAGCGCCTGGAGGGTGGTGCGGATGTCGTTGAAGGAAATCTCCTGGGCGTGAAGGGAGCGGCCGCTGGTCTGGATGTGGTACTTGAGCATCTGCGACCGCGGGTTGGCGCCGTACCGGTCCCGCATCGCCTTTGCCCAGATCCGTCGGGCCACCCGCCCGATCACCGCGTATTCGGCGTCGATGCCGTTCGAGAAGAAGAAGCTGAGATTGGGGGCGAAGGCGTCGATGTCCATCCCCCGCGCCAGGTAGTACTCGACATAGGTGAAGCCGTTGGCGAGGGTGAAGGCCAGTTGGGTGATGGGGTTCGCCCCTGCCTCGGCCATGTGGTAGCCGGAGATCGAAACCGAATAGAAGTTGCGTACGTCCTCGTCGACGAAGAACTGCTGGATGTCTCCCATCATCCGCAGGGCGAACTCGGTCGAGAAGATGCA
>DAIOGO010000054.1:0-7517 GCA_036745195.1 Actinomycetota bacterium
ATCGAGGAGTTTCTCTTCACCCACCCAAAGGTGCGAGACGTCCAGGTGGTGGGTGTGCCCGACCCGGTGTACGGCGAAGAGGTCATGGCCTGGATCCAGACCGACGACGGATCCGACCTCGATGCCGAGGAGATCCGTCAGTTCTGCAAGGGAAAGATCGCCCACTACAAGATCCCCCGCTACGTCCATGTCACCCCGACCTTCCCGATGACGGTGACCGGCAAGGTCCAGAAGTACCTGCTGCGCGAGCAGTCCATCGAACTGCTGGGTCTCGAGAGCGCCGCCGCCATCGAGACCGCTTGACCCGGATTTCGACCCGGTGATGACTAGTACGTTTGAGGGGTGAGGTACTCACCTTGAGCGGGCAGGGCGGACCGATACCGTGACCGGTGGCAAACAGGCGGAGGATCCGATCAACCAGAACACGACTGAGTGGCGCGGGCGCCCGCGGCTGGCATGGCTGTTGCGGGCGCTGTCGGTCCTGATACCGCTGGCGGTGGGGGTGATCGGTGCCCTGCTGCTGGCGGAGGCCCTACCCGAACCGCAGGGAGCCATCCAGGTCATCGGTTGGTGGGCGGTGTTGCTCGGTGTCTCGCTCGTCGCCACGTTGGGGACGGACCGTCTCACCCGACGGTTGCTCCCCCTCGCCGCCCTCTACAAGATGACCCTGATCTTCCCCGACCGCGCCCCCTCGCGCCTCAAGGTGGCCCGGGTGCAGGGGAGCGTGCCCCAATTGCAGCGCTGGCTGGCCACGGTCGACATCGACAGCATCGACGACCGGGCCAAGGCGGCCGAGATCATCATCTCGCTGGCGTCGGCGCTGAGCGTCCACGATCCCAAGACCCGTGGCCACGCCGAACGGGTGAGGGCATACACGGACCTGCTTGCCGATGAACTCGGGATTCCGGCGGAGGACGCCAACAAGCTCCGCTGGGCGGCCCTGCTCCACGACATCGGAAAGCTGCGGGTGCCATCCGAGATCCTCAATACGGACGTACCCCTCACCGAAGAGCAATGGCGGATCGTCCGCAGTCATCCGATCGAGGGCATGAAGGTCTCGGCCCAGCTGGTCGAGTGGCTGGGGCCGTGGGCCAACGCCATCGCCCATCATCACGAACGCTGGGACGGCGGTGGATATCCCTACGGGTTGGCCGGCAACGACATCGCCTACGGGGCACGAATCGTCACCGTTGCCGATGCCTACGACGCCATTACTGCCCATCGCAGTTACAAGGACCCGATGAGCCCGGAGGCGGCCCGTCAGGAACTGGCTGCCAACGCCGGGACCCAATTCGACCCCAAGGTGGTCAGGGCGCTGCTCAGCCTCTCGATCGGGCGGATCCGCTGGGTGATGGGCCCCGCCGCCTGGCTGTCCCAGATCCCCTTCATCGGCGGTTTCGAGCGCCTCGGGCGCGATGTGGCGACGGTGGGGCTGGCATTGATGCTGCTGGTGGGGCTGGGCAGCGCCGGTCTCGTGGGTCAGGTGCTGGAACGTTTCGGGGGCGCCCAGTCGGCCGCAGTGTTGGGAGAGACGATCGAAGCGGCCGGGCCGGCGCCGGCCTCCAGCACCACACAAGACACTGCGCCCGCACCGACGGGCACCGCGCCGGCCGAGCAGGAATCGACTACCCCGACCACGTCGACGACCACTCCACCCTCCACGACGACCACGTCAACGACGACTCCGTCCCCCACCCCGACCACGCCGTCGCCCGAGTCGACGACTTCAACGACCAGTCCCACGACCTCGACGACGACTCCGGCGCCCACCACCACAATCCCGTACATCGTCGTCGTGACGGGGCCGGATGCGGTGGTAGACCGGATCAGCACGCCCGAGGACACGTCCGCAACGGTGATGGTGACGGAGAACGACCAGCGGGGGACAGCTCCGCTCGGGGCGACACCGGTTTCGATCGTGGCTGGTCCGGCCTCGGGTTCCTTCACGGTCGATCAGGCCACCGGTCACGTCACCTACTCCCCCCTCCCGAACTTCTTCGGCCAGGACACCTTCACGTATCGCCTGTGCGATACCGCCGGGCTCTGTGACCAGGCAACCGTGTCGATCGATGTGACTTCGGTCAACGATGCCCCGGTGGCGCTGCCCGACTCGGCCACCACCGATTGGGCGACACCGGTGGAGGTGGCGATCCTCGGCAACGATCACGATGTGGACGGAGACGTTCTGACCGCAACGCTCCTGGTCGGCTCGTGGCCAGGGACGGCGACCATCACCTCGTCGGGATCGCTCCTCTACCAACCGTCGCCCGGGCTGGGAGGCACGCTGATCATCGGCTATTCCGCCTGTGATCCGTCCGGCGCATGCTCCAACACCACCCTGACCATCGGGATCACCAGCGCCTATGACGACGAGGTCACCCTCGACCGAAACGGTGTCGGCATGTTCGACGTTCTCGCCAATGACCTCGTGGCGTCCGAAGACGTGTTGTCACTAGAGATTGTCACCGGTCCCGCTCACGGCACGGCCGGGGTCGTGGGAGGGCCGCGAATTCGCTATCGCCCGGAGCAGGGGTTCACCGGCGAGGACCGACTGGAATACCGAACCTGTCTGGTGGGTGGGTCGTGTTACACCGCCACCGTCACCATCACCGTCCGCTGAAGAACTCGGGGTCGAAAGTCCCTGCTTGCCAGGACGTAGCTTGGTAGACTCTTCCAAAGAGCGGGCCGGGGGGAACACCAACGGCCGGGAGATGAGATGGGCGAGTTTCACGGTTCATTGCGGATGGCGCATGAGGTGAGCGAAGGGGTGAGGGTCGTGATCGATCTCGATCAGGAGCAGATCCTCATCAAGAGCGACACCGAGGTCATCGGCCGCTGGCCGCTGGCCGAAGTCGGGATCCGGGGGGAGGACGACGGGTTCCACTTCCGGATCGAAGGCGAGGAGGCGGTTTTCTCATCCGACGACGATGTCGGCTTTGCGATGGCCATCGGACTCCAATCCGCCAGTCCCCGTCTCCGACGCCGGATGGGCGCCGCCTTCCACGAGGCCTGAGCGTTCCTCGGGGCGCGTTCGCCAATCCGAGTGGCACTAGGTTGGCCTGGTGCAGCGACAGATTCCGTGGTCATCCCTCGCAGTAGGCCTGGCGGGAGGAGTGCTGTCCGGTTTCTTCGGGGTGGGGGGAGGGATCGTCATGGTCCCACTCCTCGTCGGCGTACTCCATTTCGGTCAGCACGAGGCGCACGCCACCTCGCTGGCGGCGATCTTCCTGATTGCGGTGGCGGCCTTCGCCGGTTATCTGTCTGCGGGCGAGGTGGACCCGTTGGTCGGCGTGTTTCTCGGCGTGGGGGGAGTGGCCGGCTCGGTCATCGGCGCCCAGGTGATGCACCGCATGTCGCCCAACACCCTGCGTGGGGTGTTTGCCGTGGCGATGATCGCCGCCGGCCTCGGGATGGTGTTCTGATGGAGGTGGCGTTGGCGGCGCTGATCGGGCTGGTGGCCGGGTTGGCCTCCGGCGTGGCCGGGATCGGCGGCGGGATCGTCATGATTCCGGCGATGGTCTTCCTCCTCGGGATGGAGCAGCATCTGGCGCAGGGCACTTCCACGCTCGCCATCCTGTTCACGGCGGTGGCCGGGACCGTGGTCAATGTCCGGAATCGGCGCGTCGATCTCAAATCGGCAGTAGTGGTCGGGTTGGGAGGATCGGTGGCGGCTTTCTTTGCCTCCCGGGGGGCCATGGCCCTCGACGCAGATGTGCTCCAGCGGTTGTTCGGCCTGCTTGTGCTCTACTCGGGAGCGCGGATGGGGGTGCGAGCCTGGCAGGCCCGCACCCCCGATCGATCGAATCCGTAGACGTTCTCCTACTCCGCCGGGACCTCGGCCTCTTCGGGGCGGTCGGTCGAACTTTTCCCACGGTCGCGTAGAGCCGTCCTGGTGAGCAGCCATCCGCCGATGAGGATCAGCAACACGGGTGCGATCAGATCCCAGCGGAGGGCGGGCACGAGCCAGGCGAGGCTGGTGGCGAACCCGGTGGCGAGGGCGAGGAGGAGGAAGAGGCCTCCGAAGATCAACGACACGAGGTCGAGTGAGTGACGGTTCATGATTGCTCCCGAACTTGGATGGAACCGGCGCCAACCGAGAGATCCAACTCGAGGAGAGCGCCTGGTTCGGTGATGCTGATACGCGGGGCGAACCCGGCGTCGGTCTGACCTTTGACGACCACTTCTCCCACACCGGCGGTCGCTTCGACGTCGAGTGAGACCCCGGCCGGTGTGAGCACGATGAGTTCTCCGGCACCCAGCTGCACCCGCAGGTTGGCGGTCTGGGAGAGCTCGAGATCGGTGAGGTCGAACGTGAGTGAACCCGCTCCGATCTCGTACCGCTCCTCGAAGTCGGTGATGTCGTCGATGACGATGGGGTTGCCGGTCGAGGACTCGGGAACGTCTTCGATGCGGGGATCGTCCGGATCGCCGGTGACCAGAATCCGGCCGGCGCCCACTGTCAGGCGAAGATCGAGGGTCCCGGCGTCGCCGGATCGGGTTATTGCGAACGAGTCCGACCCGATTCCTCCCCGAGGTCCGTCGTCGAAGACTTCGATGACCCCCAGATCCACCTTTGCCCGACCGGTGATGGCGACGTCATCGGGAACGATCACGATCACCTCGCCGAGGTCGGAGGCGGCACTCATTTCCACCCTTTCGCCGGTGAAGTCGACCTGACTGAGGTCGATGACCATCGAAGCCACGTCCTGCGAGTAGGTCTCCTCGATCTCGGCGACGCTGGTGGGGGTGAACACCACCCGGTTGAGGTTGGTCAGATCGATCTCCGCCAGCGGCGAGACGACCAGCACCGGGATCAAGAGAAACCCCGCCACGATCAAACCGCGGGATCGCCCGAACCAGGCGCCCACCACCAGCCCGAGCCCCACCAGTCCCATTGTCACGGCGACGTAGTGGCGGGGGGCGATATCGATGGAGCCGACACGCTCGACCAGCGCCATTGTTCCGAGGGTGATGAAGATCACCGCCCAGGTCAGCCGTCCGAGGGGGGACTTCGGCCGAGGTGGGGGAGGAGGGATCGAAGGCACCGGGGTGACGGGGTATCCGGTCACCGGCGGTGCAATCGACCCCTCCGAGGGAGCGACATACTGCGCCGGCGCCACGCTCTGCCCACCCGGGTCGGTGGCTTGAAGCGGGTCGGGAGACGGCCTCGGCCCGAGGGTGAGGGGGGTGCGCCCCATATAGACCAGTACACCGAAGACCACCAGGATCAGCCCGAAGACCGCTCCGCCCGGGAGGAAATCGATCGAGGAGTTGATCGCCATCAACCCGATCACTCCCACTCCCAGCCCGATCCAGCCGGCCGGTCCCAGGTTCTCGACCAGACCGGAGGCGATGGCGTCGGTGGAACCTTCCGCCGGGATGAGGAGCCAGCCCGCCAGATAGGCGACGATTCCCACTCCACCCATGGTGGCTGCAATCACGAAGAGCACCCGCACCAGCCAGAGCGGGATGCCCGATTTCTGGGCGATTCCGGCCGCCACGCCGGCAAACAGGCGACCCTGGAGGGGCCGGACGAAGCCGGGGAAGACGGTCGGTTCGACCTGAGGGGGTTGTTGTGTAGTCATCATGGAACCAGGATGCGTCGTATGCCACCAGTGTGTCTATCGGGTAAGACCCTCGCCTCCCCCCAAGGTCTCGGGGTTGTCTCAGGGGTGTCCCGGATTGCGCCGACCGCCCCCATACTGACACCATTGTGATGATGAACGTTGCACGTCATGAGTTCCCTGCCGCCGGCGTCCGCCGTCGGGTCGACGATCGCCTGGTGGCCGGGGTGGCGGGAGGCATCGCCGATCGGTTGGGGATCTCGGCCTGGTACGTCCGGGCCGCCTTCGTGGCGTTGTCCGTCGTCTGGGGTCTGGGGGTCCTGTTCTATGTGGCGGCGTGGGCGGCAACCATCGATGAGACCGGTCGCTCAGAGCCGCTGGTGGTGGCACCGACCACGCCCCGCCTGGCCGGTCTGGCGGTGGCGCTGGTCGGTGTCTTCCTGGTTCTGCGCAGTGTCCTGCCCTGGCCGGGTGACGGCCTGGTCTGGTCGGTCCTCGCCCTCTGTCTGGGCGGGGCGGTGGTCGCCGAGCGACGGGTGGAACTCGAGCGCCTGGCCGATCCTCGTTACAACAAGGCCCGGCTCTTCATCGGGGCCGGTCTGCTGGTGGGGGGTCTGGTGGTGATGGCCGACGTCGACCCCGCCCTGGTGGCGCCCGCCCTGTTTGCCGCCCTGCTCACCGCCGCCGGCATCGCCATCGCCGCCGGGCCGTGGTTGTACCGGGCAGTCGACGATCTCGGCCGTGAGCGGCGGGAGAGGATCCGCCAGGAGGAGCGGGCGGAGATGGCGTCTCACCTCCACGATTCGGTGCTCCAGACTCTGGCGATGATCCAACGCACCGACGATCCCAAACGGATCGCCACTTTGGCCCGGGCCCAGGAGCGGGCCCTGCGCCGCTGGCTATTCGATTCGGAGGCCGACGTGACCTCGGGAACCGTGGCCGGCGGGCTGCAGGCCCAGGCCGACCGGATCGAGAGCGACTTCGATGTTGCCGTCGAGGTGGTCACCGTCGGTGACGCCCCCCTCGATGACCGCTCCCGGGCGGTGGTGGCGGCCGCCGGCGAAGCGATGACCAACGCCGCCCGTCATGCCGGAGTCGAGCGCATCTCCGTGTTTCTCGAGGTGCTGGCGGATCGGGTGGATTTGTTCGTGTCCGATCAAGGGCAAGGATTCGATCGGGAGGCGATCCCGGCCGATCGACGGGGTGTGTCGGAGTCGATCGTCAAGAGAGTGGAGCGACAGGGTGGGACGGTCGAGATCGAGTCGAAAGTGGGAGAGGGGACCGAGGTCCACTTGAGCGTTCCCGGAGGCAGATCATGACCCGGGTGTTCCTGGTCGACGACCATCGGCTGTTTCTGGCCGGCGTGAAGGCGGAACTGGAGGAGGCTGTCGAGATTGCCGGAACCGCTGACGATGTGGACGCCGCCATCGACGGCATCCGCGCCTCCAACCCCGACGTGGTGCTGGTCGACGTTCACATGCCCGGCGGGGGCGGGCTGGCGGTGATCGACAACGTCACTCAGACCCATCCCGAAGTCCGGTTCCTGGCACTGTCGGTGTCCGATGCCGCCGAGGACGTGATCGCCATGATCCGGGCGGGGGCGAGGGGTTATGTGACCAAGTCGATCCATGCCGACGAGTTGATCGACGCCATCCGGCGGGTGGAGGCCGGCGATGCCGTCTTCTCGCCCCGGCTGGCCGGGTTCGTGCTCGACGCCTTCACCGATGTGGTCAGCGCGCCACTCGATCCCGAACTCGACCAGTTGACCGCCCGGGAACGCGAGGTGCTGCGACTGATCGCACGCGGCTACGCCTACAAGCAGGTGGCGACCCGGTTGTCGATCAGCATCAAGACCGTCGAGTCACACGTCTCGGCAGTGCTGCGCAAGCTGCAGCTGTCGAACCGGCACGAGTTGGCCCGCTGGGCGAGTCACCGCCGGATCGTCTGATCCGA
>DAIOGO010000054.1:7617-16804 GCA_036745195.1 Actinomycetota bacterium
GAGATGAGGCGGTCGATCTCGAAGAGGCGGTAGCGAAGGACGGCCACCATGACTGCCAGCGGAATGGCGGCCAGCGACAGACCGAGGAGAGCCTCCAGTACGGCGTTGGCCGACTCACCGAGGGCACCGGAGGCAACGTAGACCGAGGCGAAGAGTCCGGCGGCGGCCAGCAACCATTTGATCTGGTGGCGTTCGACTCCGCCCGCTCGCCGGTAGCGCACTCCGACTGCCACCACCCCAGCCACCGAGAGGCTGACGAGCCCGATCGGCCACCCGATCGAGAACCATTTCGATTCGAAGAGGTCGGCGGAAACGAATCCCCAGGGGACGGCGACGGTCCAGTCACCCCGACCGTTCTCCGGGATCGGGCCGATGGTCTCGGATCCAAGCCCGAGACCCACCAGCAGGCCGATCATCGCCAACTCCAGAGCCACCGGCCACCTCCAGTTCCGGCTCAGGAGTCGCCCGGTCGGAAACACCAGGAGCAGGTGGAAGATCGGGAAGACCAGTACCAGCCAGGAGAAGTTGTCGACGAGGAGGACCAGATACAAGCCAGAGTCGAGTTGGACGGTTTCCGGATCGACCGAGCTCAATCTCCAGCCGACGAGTGGGTCCAGAACCCACGACAGGGCCGGGACCAGCAGGAGCTTCCCTACGATGTTTCCCGGACGCTTCCACATGATCGCCACCCCCGCCACGCAGAAGATGAGGGGCTGGAGCGCCCAGGGCACGTCGGCCCATCGGAGTGGCGCCCGACCGGCCTCCAAGACAAGACCCGCCACAGAACTGGCGGCGATCAGGGCCACCGCCACCCCGAGTCCGAGTGATCGACGATTCATCATGCTCACCCTCGTCGTCGACCGTGACGCCATCGTTACGGAATCAACCATCGGTCAACGCCGAAGCCGGAAACCTTCTATTTCGGGTTGCTCAGGTCGGCGGCGGCGAGCGATCACAGCCCCGACCACCATGAGGGCCACCCCGGCGCCGAACGCCACCCAAACCAGGTCGAGGCCGGAGGACGTGGCCGGCTCCGGCTGAGTTGGCGAAGACACGGGGGCCGAGCCAGGGCTGCCCCGTACCTCGTCCAACTGCGCAACCAGCTCGGCCGTCGTCTCCTGGGTGGAGGTGCAGGCGTTGTCCATGAAACCGACCCCGCCCACGTTGACGAAGAAGACGTAGTTGAAGCCGGGCTGATAGGTGCGGTCGACCGAGGTGACCATGTTCGGGTCGAGCATGTCGGTCCCCTGCACCTGCACCTCGTCGGCCACCTCACCCTTCCAGACGAGATCCACCGTCACCGTGGCGAGCCGGCCTCCCACGTCTACGGCCTCGACGGTTCCCGAGAAAACGGCCTCGGCCCCGGCGTAGGCGTCCGGGAGCGGGGGCGGGGCGATACAACTGGCCAGCGCCGCCTGCGGGGCGAATACAGCCGCCCCGATCAGGGGCGCCAATCCGAGGACCTTGCGCACGGGACCACCTCCGTTCGAGACGAGACTACGACGCCCGCTCGCCGTCTGGAGCTCCGGCGGCCCGACCGGTCAGAGCCATGCCGTGCGATACTGCTTTCATGCTCGTCGAGTCCCACCTTCCTCCCGTCGCCCGATCGGCCGTGGCCAACACCTGGCGACGGTGGCACCAGCGGGACCTCTTCCGGCGCCTGTGGAACGGCGATTCCCGGCTCTTCTCCGAATTCGATCTGCCGGAACTGGCCGATCGGTTGGGCTGGCTGACCCTCCACAACGACATGCCCGCCCGCGTGCCGGAGTTCGAGGCTCTGGCCGATCAGGTGGCGGAGATCGCGGACGACGTGGTCCTCCTCGGCATGGGAGGCTCGAGTCTGGCCCCGGAGGTGTTCGGTGAGGTGTTCGGCTCGGCAGCCGGACGGCCACGGCTGGCCGTCCTCGATTCGACCCACCCGGCGGCGGTGCTGGCGGCTGCGGCCCGGATCGACCTGAAGAGAGCGGTGTTCGTCGTGTCGTCCAAGTCGGGGGGAACGCTCGAGACGATGTCGTTCTTCCGGTACTTCTGGGACCTTGCCGGTGGCGACGGGAGCCGCTTCATTGCGATCACGGACCCGGGATCGTCGCTCCAACGATTGGGGGACGAGCGGGGTTTCCGGGCGGTGGTGACCGCCCCTGCCAACGTCGGCGGGCGCTACTCGGCCCTCAGCCCGTTCGGGCTGGTGCCGGCGGCCTTGATCGGGGTGGACGTCGGGGGTCTGCTGGCCGGGGCGGCCGAGTTCGCCGCCATGGCCAGGCATCCGGCGGTGGCCGCCGCCGACCTGGGAGCAGTGTGGGGAACGCTGGCGATGTTGGGCCGCGACAAGCTCACGATCCACACTTCGGAGAGGTTGCGCAGCTTCCCCGCCTGGATGGAGCAACTGATTGCCGAGAGCCTCGGCAAGACCGGGACAGGGGTGGTCCCGGTGGCCGGTGAGGATCTGCGTTCCGACTACGGCGACGACCGCGCCTTTCTGACCTACCGGCTGCGGGGTGAGCCTGCGGTGATTCCCTGGGAGGACCTGGTGGCTTCGGGCCACCCGGTGACCAGGGTGGAGCTCGACGAGCCGCTCTCGCTCGGCGCCGAGATGTTGCGAGCCGAGATCGCCACCGCCGCCGCCGGCGAGATCCTCGGTGTTCATCCGTTCGATCAACCCGATGTCGAGGCGGCCAAGGTGCTGGCCAAGAGAGCCATCGAGGAGCCCGGCGAGTCGGTCCCCGCCCATCCGTTCGAGACGGTTCGACCCCAGCTCGAGCAGTTCCTCGCCGCGACCCAACCGGGCGACTACATCGGCATCCAGGCCTACCTCCATGGCCACGGCGCCGAGCTGGCGGGCTTGCGGACAGCCATCGGCGCCCGCACCGGGCTGCCGACCACCCTCGGAATCGGGCCGCGTTTTCTCCACTCGACCGGCCAGCTCCACAAGGGTGGTCCCGACAGCGGGGTGTTCGTCCAACTGATCGACCATCCATCGGAGGGGGTGCGGGTGCCGGAGACCGGCCACGACTTCACCTCGATCATCTCCGCCCAGGCGGCGGGCGACTTCCAGGCCCTGATCGAGGCCGGCAAACGGGTGATCCGGATCGACCTGGGCAGCGACCCTGCGCCCGGACTGGTGTCGCTGGCGTCGCTGCTGTGACACACGTGGCCGTCAGGTCTGCCGCCGAAACGGTGGAAATCCCTCCCCATCTGCTGGTGCTGTTTGGCGGCACCGGTGATCTGGCGGTCCGCAAACTGCTGCCGGCGGTGGCCGGGCTCCTCGAACGGCGCCGGTTTGCCGATCGGCTGCGGGTACTCGCCGTCGCCACCAGGCCGTTGGACGATGACGGCTACCGCCGGTTTCTGGAGGAGGCACTGACGGACTCCGATCTGTCGGGCCCCTGCCGGGAGGACCTGCTCGGTCGGGTCTCCTATCACCGGGTGGGGGACGGGTTCGATGTGCTCGCCAGGAAGATCGAGGCGATCGAGGCCGCCGGCGACCTCGAGGGCAACCGGGTGTTCTATCTGGCGGTTCCGCCCGCCGTGTTCGACGACACCATCGACGGATTGGTGTCGGCCGGGCTCGACCGATCGCCGGGAACCACTCGGGTGGTGGTGGAGAAACCGTTTGGGACCGATCTCGAATCGGCCGTCAGCCTCAACCACACCCTTCACCGGCACTTCCCGGAGGAGGAGATCTACCGGATCGACCACTACCTCGCCAAGGAGACCGTCCAGAATCTGTTGGTATTTCGGTTTGCCAACCCGCTCTTCGAGTCGGCGTGGAATCGCGACCGGATCGATCGGGTCGAGGTGACGGTGGCAGAGACCCTCGGCCTCGAAGGCCGGGTGAAGTACTTCGACGAGGCGGGGATCATCCGCGACATCGTCCAGAACCACCTGCTGCAGGTGCTGGCGCTGGTGGCGATGGAGCCGCCGGTGCGCCTGACCGCCCGCCACATCCGGGACGAGAAGGTGAAACTGCTCGAGGCGGTCTTCCCGGTCATGCCCCACTCTGTCACCCGTGGTCAATACTCGGCCGGTGAGGTGGACGGAATGGCGGTTCCCGGCTACCTGGAGGAGGAGGGCATCGATGCCGCCTCGACCACCGAGACCTTTGCCCGGCTCACCCTCGACATCGACAACTGGCGATGGCGGGGGGTCCCGTTCGTTCTGACCGCCGGGAAACGGATGGAACGGCGGATGACCGAGGTGGTGGTCTCGTTCCGGGAGCCGCCGGTCTGTCTTTTCGAGGTCAACGGGGTTTGCCCGGTTCACCCCAACCGGTTGGTGATCACCCTTCAGCCCAACGAGGGATTCGACCTCTACTTCGATGTGAAACGGCCGGGGGAGGGGATGGCTCTCGAGACGAAGACGCTCAGCTTCCGGTACGGGGACGAGTTCGGGCAATTTCCCGATGCCTATGAGACCCTGCTGGTCGATGTGCTCACCGGGGATCAGACCCTGTTCGTTCGGGCCGACGAGGCGGAGGAGGCATGGCGGATCGTGGCCGGCGTGGTCGATCTGACGCAACCGCCCACCCCGTATCCGGCCGGAAGCAAGGGCCCATTTGCCGCTACCGCCAATAATCGCTTGACACCACTCTGGCCCGCCCCGTAGCGTGGACGGCGTCGCCGAAAAGGTGGTTGGCATTGAAGACGAAGAACCCGACACAGCAGTACACGACGATCCGCCCCGAGTGGATCGTCGCGCCCGGCCATGGCGCGGCGTTCTCCGCTGCCGACATCCATCCGAGGCGACTTCACGCCGATTGATCCCTACAGAGATCGCTCACCGCAGAAGCCGCCCGGATCCCACCAGGCGGCTTTTTCATCACCCATCTCGATCTCCAAGGACAAACAACGTGAACCATCTACTCATCGAGCAGGGACGCTGTTCCGGCTCCGACGACCACCATCTCTTCTTCTCGGACCGTCACGAAGATCTCGTCTCCGCCCAGACAATGTGCGGTGGCTGCGAGGTACGCGGGCCGTGTCTCGAACTGGCGGTCGAGCTCTCCGTCGAGTGGGGGGTGTGGGGCGGGGTCATCTTCTGGGATGGCCAGCCCATGCACCGCAAGCGGGGGAGAGGGCGGCCGCGCAAGGACGACAAAGGCGGATTCGAGATCGATCGTTCCGAGTTGGAGTCGCTGGTCAGATCGGCCTGAGCCGTTCGGGCGGCTCCGTCACACCGCCACGCCGCGGGGGCGGCGGGGGAGTGGCTGGCGGAGCTTCTCGATGGCTCTGGCCTCGATCTGGCGAATCCGCTCCCGGGTGACCTGGAGGTGATTGCCCACCTCGTCCAGGGTCTTGGGCTCGGTGTTGCCCAGGCCGTAACGCATGGTGAGAACCGTCTTCTCACGGTCGCTCAGCCGGTCAAGCACCTTGCCAAGGTCTTCCAGGCGACTCGACACCAGGGCCACCTCGAAGGGGTCGACCGCGTCGGAGTCCTCGATGAAGTCGCCGAGTACGGCGCTGTCCTCGCCCACCGGTTCGAAGATCGAAACCGGCTCGGGGGCAAAACGTTTGGCCTCGATGACCTTCTCGAGGGTGATCCCGGATTCTTCGGCGATCTGCTCATTGGTGGGGATCTGGCCGGTCCGCTTGTGGAGCTCGGCTTCGGTCATCTGCACCTGATTGATCGTGTCGATCATGTGGATCGGAACCCGGATCGTGCGACCCTTGTCGGCCACCGCCCTGGTGATCGCCTGGCGGATCCACCAGGTGGCGTAGGTGGAGAACTTGAATCCCTTGCGGTGTTCGAACTTCTCGACCGCCCTGATCAATCCGAGGTTGCCTTCCTGGACGAGATCGAGGAAGGGAAGCCCGGTGTGCTGGTACCGCTTGGCGATCGAGACGACCAGCCGGAGGTTGGTCTCGATGAAACGCTTGCGGGCTTCGAGGCCCTGATGGACCGCCCGCTGGAGCCGCACCCGGTCGGCCGGTTCGAGGGCGCCCGACTGCAGCTTGATCGAGGCGGCCCGCCCGGCTTCGATGGCCTTGGCCAGTTCGATCTCCTCGTCGGCCGCCAGCAGCGCATAGGTGCCGATACCGTCGAGGTACTGGCGCACCGCCTCGTCCGAGGCGTCCTGTGCGTTCATCCGTCGTGTACTCATCAAAGTCTCTCTCCGAGGCCGGCGATTCGACGATTCCAGACGGTGGTAGCCGTCCGTACTCCGACTATCGGTCGTGTCAAGAGGGAAGTTGAGCGACTTGTGCCAACCCGGGCTCGGGGTCGTACCATGCCGGTGTCGGGCGTTTAGCTCAGTTGGGAGAGCGCTTCCCTTACAAGGAAGAGGTCGGGGGTTCGAAACCCTCAACGCCCACTGTCGGATTGAGCGTTGCGCTCAACCACGCCGAGCGTTCCGGCTTGCGCTCGTTCTTGCCGGTCAGATCACCTCGATCGGGCATCTGGTCCCGGGAGCTCGTGAGAGTCGGGTGTCGGCGGTGAGGAGGCTGCAGCCGAGGGTCTCTGCGAGAGCGATGTAACAGGCGTCGTAGGCGGTGAGGTTGTCGCGCAGCTGCCAGCAGCGAAGCAGCAGCCGCGCGCTGGGGTACACGGTGATAGGAAGATCGAGGAGATCCGTCACCGCCTGTTCGGCATGTGTGACGTCGATGGTTCCGACATGCAGCTGTCGACGGATTACCGACAGGACCTCGACGCCAAGCAGATCCGGTGCGGCCACCTGCTCACCGCGCAGACGTTGCCGGAAACGGACACCGTCGGACCCCCCATCGGCAACCGCCGGAGCGATGACCGAGGCGTCAACGACGAGCACGTTCCGATTCGAGGGCGGCGATGGCGTCCTCTCCGCTCAGCCGTCCCTTGCTGTGGTGTTCGATCCGGTCGAGGACTTCGTCGATGGTCGGGGTGGTCGCAATCAGTGCCAGTTTCGCCGCCAGGTACTGCTGGAGCGACTGGCCGGCTAGTTCCGCCTGACGGACCAGGGCTTCGTGGACTTCTTCGGGTACGTCGCGCACTTGCACATTCGGCATGCATGCATAATACATGCAACTGATGGAACAACAAGAGGGGCGGCCCCGATCACTCGATTTCCGAATCGGGCGCTTTCAGGCAGGAACGGAAGAACGGATTTCCCGGTACCAAGATGTTCGAAGGCGACGCGCCTTGGCCGGGTCGTCAGAGTATTTCGGTCGGCGACGCCCGAGGAGTTCGTTGGCGCCGGTGCCACGCCAGCGATGTACCGATTCGTCGTGGCGGAGAATCGTTCCTGCGGCAGGTTGGATCCCACGCGGGGACCTTCGCCTCTGCCCGACGGCTGAAATCGGGCGGATCATGCGGGTGGTGTCGATCTCCGAAACGTCAGTCACTCCCTTGCCCGACAACTGGCTGATCGACTGGCTGCTTGAGGGCGACCCTGCGATTCGAGTGCGGGCGCTGCGTGACCTGCTCGGCGCCGACGCCGCCACGGTGGAGGACGAACGAGGTCGGGTCGCCGAGCAGGGGTGGGGGGCACGGCTGCTGGCCGCCCAGGACGCCGCCGGGACATGGGCCGGGTCTCTCTACAGCCCCAAATGGACCTCGACCACCTACACCCTCCTCCTGTTGCACTGGCTCGGGCTTCCCCGGGGTCATCCGCAGGCGGTGGCCGGCTGTAGGGTGCTGTGGGACGAGGCCAAGTTCTACGGGGGCGGTCTCACCCTGGCCCGGAGCATCCGCGAGCCGGAGACGTGCATCACCGGCATGCTGATCCTGCTCGCCGCTGCCTTCGATCATCGGGACGGGCGGGTGGATCCGACCGTGGACTGGTTGCTCGGCCAGCAACTCGACGATGGTGGCTGGAACTGTGAGGCGATTCGGTCCGGGTCCGCTCACGGGTCGTTCCACACCAGCATGTTGGCGTTGGAAGCGCTCGTCGAGTACCAGAAGGCCGGAGGAGCGGTTCCGATTACCGGGGCGATGGAGCGGGGTCGGGGCTTCTTTCTCGACCACCACCTCTACTGCTCGCATCGGACCGGCCAGGTGGCGAATCCCGCCTTCACCCGTTTCCCGTTTCCACCCCAGTGGCACTTCGACGTGCTCCGGGGGCTCGAACATTTCGCGGCGGTGGGGGAACCGGCCGATCCTCGGTTGCGTCAGGCAGTGGCAGTGGTCGAAAAGGCACGACGCCGGGATGGAACCTGGCCACTTCACGCCCCTTATCCGGGACGGTCCTGGTTCCGAATGGAACCGGCCGGTGCGAGCCGGTGGGCGACCGTGCGGGCGCTGACCGTTCTGAAATGGTGGACGGGCCGGACTCCCTTCTCGCTCTGAGCGGGCTCTTCCCCGCCGGCGGTGTCACTGTCTCCCGTTAGCATTGCGGCCACGATGGCGATGTCACGAAGGACTGGGCTTCTCGCCGGCACCTTGGTCCTGGCACTGGCAGTCGGCGGCGTGGCGGTGGCTTGGTGGCGGGCGCCCCGCTGCACGCCCACGGTCGAAAACCCCGAGTGGTCGGTGGCCCGGCACTGGGACGAGGCACTGCTCGACGCCATCCGCCGCGACCTGCCCGCCCCCACCGTCCACGCCCGCAACCTGTTCCACACCTCGGCGGCGATGTGGGATGCGTGGGCGGCCTATGAGCCTTCCGCCACCGGTGTCTTCTACACCGAAAAACACGAGGCGAGAGATGTCGAGGCGGCTCGGGAGGAAGCGATGAGCTACGCCGCCTACCGGGTGCTGGAGGTCCGTTACCTCGAATCGGTGGGTGCCTCCGACACCATCCCCGAGTTCGACAGGCTGATGGAAGCCCTCTGTCATCCGATCGAGGTCACCACCACCGAGGGTGAGTCTCCGGCCGCCATCGGTAACCGGATCGCCCGGGTCATCCTCGATGCCGGCAAGACCGACGGGTCCAACGAGGTCGACGGATACACCTCTCCCGACTACGAGCCGGTCAACTCGCCGCTGGTGGTCAAGGCCTCGGGGACAACCATGACCGACCCCAACCGGTGGCAGCCGCTCGAGATCGAGAATATGGTCTCGCAGAACGGAATCTTGCTCGACAGTGGCGTCCAGCAGTTCATCGATCCACATTGGGGTCACGTGACAGGTTTTGCCCTGCCCGAGGCCGGTTCCGACGGCGTTCCGATCGATCCGGGTGGGCCCCCCCGGTTGGGTGATCCGGCCACCGACCAGATCTTCAAGGATCAGGCGGTGGAGGTGATTCGCTACAGCAGCCGCCTCGACCCGACGCAGGACATCA
>DAIOGO010000055.1:0-16557 GCA_036745195.1 Actinomycetota bacterium
CCCGGCCACCACCAGGGCCGGGGCGGCATTGATCAAGGTGGCATCGCGGCGGGGCCCTTCTGCTCCCGCCAGGATCTCGCGGGTGATGCGGGCGTTGGTGGCGGCATCCCCACCGACCAGCGCCGAGAGCGGGCTGCGCGGCACGCCAAAGTCCTCGGGTGTGAACTCGGCATGGGTCACTTCACCGTTGAGCAGCCGGTACACGAAGGTGGGTCCGGAGGTGGTCACCTCGTCGAGACCGTCCTCACCATGGACGACGAAGGCGTACTCGGCGCCCAGGTTCGCCAGCACGCCGATCATCCGTTCGGCCATCTTCTGATCCGAGACGCCGATCGCCAGCCGTCGGGCCCCGGCCGGGTTGGCGAGGGGGCCGAGGAAGTTGAACACGGTGGGGATCCCCAGTTCACGCCGCACCGGGGCGGCATGACGCATCGCCGGGTGGTAGAGCGGGGCGAAGAAGAAGCCGAAGCCGGTCTCGCGGATCACCCGCACCATGTTCGGCGGGGTGAGGTCGATCCGGACTCCCAGCGCCTCGAGCACATCGGCGGAACCCGCCTGGGACGAGGCCGAGCGATTGCCGTGTTTGGCCACGACCGCGCCCGCCCCGGCCGCTACCAGAGCGGCGGTGGTCGAGATGTTGAAGGTACCGGCCCGGTCACCCCCGGTCCCGACCGCATCGACGATCGGTCCGTCGATGGACACGGTGACCGCCACCTCGCGCATCGCTTCGACAAGACCGGTCATCTCCTCGACGGTCTCGCCCTTGATGCGGAGAGAGACGATCAACGCGCTGATCTGGGCGGGGCTCGCCTCGCCGGCCATCACCGCCGACATGGCGGCATGGGCTTCGTCACGGGTCAGGTCGACTCCGGCTGCCAGCTTTCCCAGGATGTCCGGCCAGTGCATGGAGGACAGTGTAGGAAGCCTCCTCGATGTGCTGTTGGGTGGTCGATGCGTAGGATCGAGCTTCTCTCATTTCGAGGTTCTCAGATGCTGGCTGCGGTTCGATGGGTGGCGGTGGTGTTTGGGGTCGGGGCGGGTGGGCTCGTCACGGTGCTGCTGGCGCTCGTTGGCTGGGGGCTTCTCGCCGCCTTCGGCATGGAGGATGCACCGTTGACGGCCCTCACGTTCTCGCTCCTGGCCGGTTTCGTGGTGGCCGGGAGCGTGGCCGGCCGGATGGCCATCCATTCGCATCGTTTCCACGGGATGCTGGCCGGTCTGGGGCTTGCCACCCTCGTGGTAGTGGTGTCGCGCCTGGGCGGGAGCCCGGCCTCGACGCCGCGGGTGCTGCTGCTGGCGGCCATCGCATTGGGTCTCTCGGGGTTGGGCGGAGTGACAGCCGGCAGACGTGCCGGAAAGCCGCCGGTATCCTGATGGCTGCGAGCCCGCCGGGCGACCGCTCCACGGAGAGGAAAGTCCGGACTCCACAGGGCAGGGTGCTGGGTAATACCCAGGCGGGGTGACCCGACGGAAAGTGCAACAGAGAGCAGACCGCCGATGGCCCGCAAGGGATCAGGCAAGGCTGAAACGGTGGGGTAAGAGCCCACCAGCGTCCGGGTGACCGGGCGGCTCGGCAAACCCCACCCGGAGCAAGGCCGAACAGGGTCGACGGTGGCCCGCCGATCGAGACCCGGGTAGGCCGCACCGAGGTCTGCGGCGACGCAGGCCCCAGATGGATGGTCGCACAGGGGCCGAGAGGCCCCGGACAGAATCCGGCTTACAGGCGGACTCGCAACTTCGTGGAAGGCCCCCGACAGGGGGCCTTCTGCGAAGGCCGCAAAGCGCACGACGCAGGACGCAAGACGCAGGACGCAAGACGCAAGACGCAATGCGCATGACGCAATGCGCAAGACGCATCTACCGTGATCGGTATGTGCGGTCGGTACGTGCTGGCGGGGGAACCGGACGATTACATCGAGTACTTCTCGGTGGATCGGGTGGTTACCGAGGCCATCGCCCCCTCGTACAACGTCGCCCCCACCGACACGGTGTACGCCATCGCCGAATGGGACGGGGAACGACTGCTCGGAACGATGCGGTGGGGTTTCGTGCCGTTCTGGGAGGAGAACCGATCCGCCATCCAGATCAATGCCAGGGCGGAGTCGGTGGCGACCAAGCCGATGTTCCGCGATGCCTTCCGCCGCAAACGCTGCATCATCCCCGCCGACGGGTTCTACGAATGGGAGCCAAAGGATCGGGGACGGACACCGCATTGGATCGGGCGGGCGGATGGGTTTCCGATGGCCTTCGCCGGCATCTACGCCAGCTTCAAGGAACCCGACACCGGCAGTCTGGTCCGTACCTGTGCCATCATCACCACCCAGGCAGGCGGCGTCGTCGGCCCCATCCACGACCGGATGCCCGTGAGCCTCGACCCCGGGAGCTGGGATGCCTGGCTCGACCGTGACATCACCGAACCGGACCAGATCGCCGCGCTCCTCCGCAACATCGACCCCGACGAGATCGTGGAACACGCCGTCTCCAAGGCCGTCAACAACGTCCGCAACAACGGACGTGAGCTCACCGAACCGGCGCCGCCCGAGACGCTCTTCTGACCGCTCCGGCTATTCCACCGGTTCGTCGAGCAGGGCCTCCAACTCGTCGAGCAACTGCTCCATCTCGTCGAGGGCGGCCTCCAGTTCTGCCGCCGCCTGCTCGAGTTCCGGGTCCTCGGTGGTGACCGTGGTCGGCTCGGCAGGTTGGGTCGGCTCGGCAGGATCGGTCGTCTCGGCCACCGATGACTGGGTGACGGTCGTGACCGGTGCCCCGGTGAGCACCGGCGCCGAGCTGTCGACTGGCACGGTGATCGGGGTGGCGCCGCCGCAGGCGGTCAGCGCCACCACCATCACAACGATCCACCTGGTCACGCCGCTCCCAACAGTTCGTCGCAACGTGCCTCCCACATGGCCAGACGCTCGAGCCGGGCTTCCAGCACGTCCAGTCTCTCGGTGAGCACCTCGATCCGGAGCCGGATCCGGCGCGCCAGGTCGGTGAAGCCCCTCGCTTCGGCCTGCTCCGCCTTCACTTCCAGCCAGGCGATCGATCCCCTGGTGTCGGCGTCACCGTTGATCCAGGCGATGGCGGCCCGAACCCGGGCCTCGATCAACGGGACCTTGGAGCACAGGTACTCGAGGCGTTCCCGGGGGACCGAGGACGATTCCTGGGCCATCGCCGGGGCCGCCAGCCCGAACAGCAACGTGAGGGAGAGGGCCAGGCCCGTGAAGCTTCGACGCAGTCTCATCGTGTCCTCCTGTTGGACGGTTGATATCGACATCATCGAAGCCGTGTCTAAGGAAATCATGTGACCCGTCTGTGGAATGCCAGAGAAACTCAGAGGTCGCTTCCGCCCCGCAGGGTGAGGGTGAAGGCCGCCCCGCCCAATCGGGAGACGCCCACCGTCACCCCGCCACCGTGCAGCCCCGCCTGCTGGCGTACCAGGGCCAGGCCCAGGCCGGTTCCGGCGCCGGGACCGGCGGTTCGGAACCGCTCGAAGGCGGCCTCGCCCAGGCCTTCCGGAACGCCTGGCCCGGAATCGCCGACCGTCACCAAAACCGAGTCGCCCCGCTGCTCCCCCACCACTTCGACCCGGATTCCGCCGTCGGATGAGTGACCGTGAACGGCGGCATTCTCCAGCAGGTTGTCGAACGCAACCGAGAGACCTTCGTGCCAGCCATTGATCGGCCCCAACACAGAGGAATCGACCGAGACCTCGGCCTCGGGATGCCTCCGGCGGAAGCGGGTGACGGCCGCCTCGACCAGATCGGCCAGATCGACCTCGGCGAACACCTCGGCCCCGGCGATGTCACCCCGTGCCAGCATCCGCAGCGCCTCCAGCAGCGACTGCATCCTCGAGTGCTCCCCCGACATCTGCTCGACGATCTCCGATCGCATCGCCGGCGCCATGTCGGCATGGGCGGCGAGGACGTCGAGATTTGCCCGCATCGAGGTGAGCGGTGTCCGCAGCTCGTGGGCGGCAGCCGCCCCGAACGTGCGGGCCGAGGCGAGCGCTTCGGCCTTGACCCGATCGGCCGACTCCAACCGCTCGAGCATCGAGTCGAAGGCACTGGCCAGTTCTGCGATGTCGGGATCACCGGATACCACCCCGACCCGATCCGACAGTGAGCGGGTCGCTCCCACCTCCTCCATCCGTTGCCGGAGGGTGATCAGGGGTTGTATCACCGGACGGGCCGCCACCCAGCCGATGACGCCGGCCAGCACCGCCATGACCCAACCGACCCGCAGCCACGACCGGCGCAAGAGCCTGACCGAGTCCTCGAGAGGACCAAGGGGCGAGGCCACCTGGACCACGAACTGGTCGTCCGCAGCCAGCAGCGCCGGAGGGTCGGCCGGCCGGGTCAACACTCGCCATCGTTCGCCCCCGACATCCACCGTGCCCAGACCTTCCCGGGAGGTGAACGAGACGATCCGCTCGGTGCCGAGCGAGAAGACCACCCCATCGCCGGACAGCACCCGGATGGCATCCACCGACTCGAGCGATACCTGGAGCAACTCCTCGAGGCGGGGGCGATCGAGGGCGGCGATGGTGAGGGCGGTGTCGGCCACCGCCGCCCACTGCGTCTCCAATGACTGGTCGATCGCCCTGGCGCCCTCCCGCCGGAAGAGGCCGATCGAGAGCACCGCCGCCACCACCACCATCAGGAGCGTCGATACGGCTGCCGCCAGCGCCACCCTGTGCCGGATGCTCATGGCCGGAGCACGAACCCGACCCCGCGAACGGTGTGGATCATTCGGGGTTCACCCCCCGCTTCGAGTTTCTCACGCAAGTAGCCCACGAACACATCGACCACATTGGTGTTCACCTCGAAGTCGTAGCCCCAGACCAGATCGAGCAGGCGACTGCGGCTCAACACGATCCCGGCGTTGCGGGCCAGGGTCTCGAGGAGGTCGAACTCCCGTCGGGACAGTTCGACCTCCCGCTCGCCGCGGCGACACCGGTGTCGGGCGGCATCGATCCGCAGGTCACCGACGACCAGCACCGGTTCGGTCACCTCCGGTCTCCGGCGCAGCAGGGCGTTGATGCGGGCGGTCAGTTCCGCCACGGCGAACGGTTTGGTGAGGTAGTCGTCGGCGCCCGACTCGAGCCCGAGCACCCGATCGGTGACCTCGTCGCGGGCGCTGAGCACACACACCGGCACGTCGTTGGCGTCGCCCCTGAGTCGCTTGAGGACCTCCACCCCGTCGATGCCGGGAAGCCCGATGTCGAGGACGACCAGATCGACCACCGAACTCTCCAGCAGGGCAAGGGCGCTCTCGCCATCCCCGGCGACGAGGGTGTCGAAGCCTTCCAGCATCAAAGCCCGCCGGAGTGAGTCGGCGATGGCTGCATCGTCATCGACCACGAGGATCGTGGGCGGGCGTCGCGTCATGGCGCCAATCTACGGCCCCACCGTTGCCGCGCCCGGTAGCCGTGTGCCGACCGGCCGACAACCGATACCTCGCTCGGACCGGTACCCTCGAATCCAATGACCCGTGTGTTGCTCGTCCGTCACGCCCCTACGGCCGAAACCGGCCACAAACTCACCGGCCGGCTTCCCGGAGTGAGTCTGGGCGAACCCGGGCTGGAGATGGCGCGCCGGACCGCCGCCAAGCTGGCAGGCACCCGGGTGGATGTCGTGTACTCGTCGCCGATCGAGCGCACCTGGGAGACCGCCGTCGAGATAGCCAACCCGCACCGGCTCGAACCGGTGGCAGACAACGGTCTGCTCGAAGTCGACTACGGGTCGTGGTCGGGGCGAACCCTCAAGAGCCTCTATCCGCTCAAGGCCTGGAGAACCGTTCAGGAAACCCCGTCGCGGATGACCTTCCCGGGAGGTGAATCGATCCAGGCGGTGCAAGGGCGGTCGGTGGAGACCTGTGAGCGAATCGTGCTCCGGCACCCAAGAGCCACCGTGGCGATGGTCACCCACGGCGACGTCATCCGCTGTCTCGTCGCCCACTTCCTGGGTACGCCCCTCGACCTGTTCCAGCGGATCGTGATCAGTCCGGCCTCGGTCACGGTGATCGACCTCCCCCGCCGTGGCACCCCGCGGGTGGTGGCGGTCAACACCGATGGGGAGCCTGCCACGTGGCGATAGAGGATCTCGGACCGGCAGAGCGTTTCACGGCCGGCGCCATCGGCGAGCCGGGACGGCGGCGGTTCTACATCCAGGTCAGCTCGGCCGGAACCAACCACTGGTTGCTGGCCGAGAAGGAGCAGATCAGGGTTCTCGCCATGGAAGGCATCCGCACCCTCGAAGGCAACGGGATCGAGTCCGACCCGGAACTGGTTGCCGGTTTGATCGCCCGCGGGCTGGAGGTGCAAGACCCAGGCGAAGACGGGGAACGATTCAGAGTCGGCGAGATCACGCTGGCGATGTCGGGCGACTTGATCACCTGCCTGATCGGGTCGGTCGACGCCGACGACGGAATCAGCTTCATCATCGCTCCCGAGCAGTTCCGGGCGATGGCGACGATGGCCCTCCAGGCGGTGGCGGCCGGCCGGCCGATCTGCCAGTGGTGCCGGCTGCCCATGATCCCCGACGAGCACGAATGTCCCGCCCGCAACTGAGCGGATTGCGGCTGGTGGAGGTCCTCGGTCATCTTCCGTACGCGTCCAACACCACGCTGCTCGCCCGGGCAGAAGATGGCAGCCAGTGGGTTTACAAGCCGGTGCGTGGTGAGCAGCCGCTGTGGGACTTCGCCTGGAGATCGCTGGCGGCCCGCGAGGTCCTCACCTTCGAGGCCAGCGAGGCGATGGGGCTCGGCCTCGTTCCCGAAACGGTGATGGCGGAGGGGCCTCTCGGCCGGGGCTCCGCCCAGCGGTTCCTGGACGAGGATACGGAGTTCGATCCGCGCCCGATGTTCTCGCCGGCCGGTCTGGACGAGCGACTGTGGCCGTTTGCGGTGCTCGACCTGGTGACCAACAATGCCGACCGCAAGGTCGGCCATCTCCTCAAGGCCCAGGGGGATGACCGCCTGTGGGCCATCGACAACGGTCTCACCTTTCACGCCCAGCCCAAACTGCGCACGGTGTTGTGGGGCTTCGCCGGCCGGCCGATCCCCGCTCGCCTGGTCGATGCCGCTCGCCAGGCGCTGGCGACGGAGTGGTTGTTCGAGCGGATCACCCTGCTGCTCTCCCGAGATGAGGCGGCGGCCACCCGGGACCGTCTCGCCACCATCCTCGACACACCCGTTCACCCCGAGCCACCGGACGACCGCCCGGCCGTACCCTGGCCGATCTGGTGAGCCGGGGCGGCCCGTCCGCCTCGCCCCGACCTACCTCCTGAGATAGTCCGAGACCACCAGGTCGCCGAGCCGATCGCCGGTGGTGGAGAACACCCGGCCGTGCACCATTCGTGCGAGGCGATCGACAAAGTGGGCGAGACCGGGTTCGTTCTCGAGCATGAAGATGTTCATCGTCACCCCCGACCGTGCTAGCCGCACGGCTTCGGCGAAGGTCTTGTCGAGGGTTGCCTTGACCGGGGGCCAGTTGAAGTAGACCTGGTCACCCTCGAGATGGGCGGTCGGCTCGCCATCGGTCACCAGCAGTACCTGCTTGGAGGCTTCGCCGTGTTTGGCCAGGATTCTCCCGGCCAGGTTGAAGGCGTGCTCCATGTTGGTGCCGTAGACCGGTTCCCAGTCGATCTCGGCCAGATCGGCCGGGGTCATCCGGCGGGCGTAATCGGAGAACCCAACGATCGACAGATGATCCTCCGGGTAGGTGGTCGAGACCAGGGTGTGGAGCGCCAGCGCCATTCGCTTGGCCGGGAGCCAGTGCCCGCGCAAGGGCATCGAGCGGGACATGTCCAGCAGGAGGACCGTCGCCACCGAGGTTCGTTGCTCTGCCTCTTCCACCTCGAAGTCCTCCAGCGCCAGCTTGATCGGGGTCCCCGCCCCAGATCGAAGCACCGCATTGTGGAGGGTCTTGCGCAGGTCGACCCTGAGCGGATCACCAAAGACCCACGGTCGGGAGGCGCCGGTCGGCTCGTCGCCACCACCCGCCACCCGGGTGTCGTGACTCCCGGCCCGGTCGAAGGAGAGCCGCTCGAACACCCGGACCAGGGCCCGTTCTCCCAGTTTGCGGACTCCCCGGGGTGTCAACTCGACCCGTCCCTGACTGCGGGAGATGACTCCGGCATCCTCCAATGCCTTCTCGATCGCCTGCAGACGCCCCAGATCCCGGGCTGCTTCGTCGCCCAGGACCCGCCGGAGATCATCGGTGTCGACGTCCTCGAGGCGCGCCCCCGGGTAGTCCTGGGCGAGCGCCTTCTCCAACTCGTCGAGGGTTGCCGCCGACTCGATCGCGTCGAGGCCCTCTCGCAATCCCAGAGGCGGCCCATCCCCCGGGACCGGTTCGTCCCATGCCAGTCCGGGGGCGAGTTGTCTCAGGTTCCCGCTCAACCGATCCATCTCGAAGGCCAGGTCCAGATCGCTCAGCATCCCCTCCATGGTCGACTGGAGTTCGGCCCGCTGCTCCGGGGTGAGTGAGGCCATCAACCGCGACATGGCCGCCGACCGCTGGGCCATCGCCGCCAGCAGTTCGTCGAGATTGCGGGGGTTCTCCGGGAAGAAGTCGCCGTGCTCCTCCATGAATCGATCGAAGTCGGCCTGGCTCGGCCCGATCCCCGAAGCCCGCTGTTCGAGCATCCGGTTCAGGTCGGCCAGCATGTTCTTGGCCCTGACCAGATCATCGGGGGACAGATCCTGCATTCCTTCGGAGAGCCCTTTGAAGGCGGCATCGAGCACCTGGCGGCGGATGTCTTCGACCAGTCGATCGAAGTCCTCCTTGGCCTGCGGAGAGCGCCACTCGTGTTCATCGAGAGATCTGATCCGCTCCCCCAGGTTCTCGGGGAGCATGGCGAGGTCGAGTTCTGCGACCCGGGCATCGTCCGATGGATCGAGCGCCAGCGCCTCCTGCTCAAGGGCGAGGAGGTCGTCGAGCCGGCGCCGGAACTCGCCGAGCGGATCCTGACGACCGGAGCGAGCTTGTTGGGCCGCCCGCAGTTCTTCGATCCTCTCCCGCAGACGGCGGAGCCCGTCGAAGCGACCCTTCATCCCCTCCTGCAGCAACCGGCGGAGGGCATTGTCGATCCCCCATCCGTCGAGCACGTCTTCGGCCAGTCGATCGGCCAGATCGTCGACGGCCAGGTCGGGACCAAAGGGATCCTGGGTCCCGTCCCAGCGCGAGTACCGGCTCACTCAACCCCCATACCGGGTTCCCTGCTTGTTGAGCCGGCGAGTGAGGTGGAGCCCCTCCAGCACGAACTCGAGTGCCGAGGCGGCGTCCCCTGGGGATTCCCCCCGCAGCCCCAGCCGGAGCAGGGCCGGCGATGGATCCCAGTCAGGGAGTTGCAACACCACCGAATCGGAGGGGGTCAGGTCGTCGATGAGCACTTCGGCGCCCGCCTCGAAGAAGTCGAGCAAGGGTCTGACGTCGAACCCCGAGAGATACTCGCGGAACACCTCCACGATCGCCGAGGACAACATCCGCCGGACGATCTCCTCCTCGCGGCCTTCCTCGAACCCCTCGAACTCGACCCGACCGAGCGAGGACTGGACCGTGGCGAACAGATCGGAGACCCTGGGCACCGCTTCTCCCTCGCCGTTGCGAACCGCCCGGCGAACGGCCGAGGCCTGCAGCGTCTCCCAGTTGGCGATCGAGAACCGCACCGACACCCCGGAACGGTGGTTGACATGTCCGGACCGGCGGACCTGATGGGTGAACTCGGCGACGACGTCCTCCAGGAACGAAGGGCAGCGCACCGGGACGGCGGCGGGTGGGGCGGTCGCCTCCTGACGCATTATCTCGATCTCGTGACCGCGGGTCAGCGGGTAGTGGGTGCGGATCTCGGAGCCGAACCGGTCCTTGAGCGGAGTGATGATCCTCCCCCGGTTGGTGTAGTCCTCCGGGTTGGCGGTGGCGACCAGCATCACATCGATCGGGAGCCTGACGTTGAATCCCCTGATCTGGATGTCGCGTTCCTCCAGAACATTGAGCAGCGAGACCTGGATCCGGGGTGGGAGGTCGGGTAACTCGTTGATGGAGAAGATCCCCCGATGGGTGCGAGGAACCAGCCCGTAGTGGATGACGAGTTCGTCCGAGAGATACCGTCCCTCGGCGACCCGGATCGGATCCACGTCTCCGATGAGGTCGGCCACGGCCGTGTCCGGGGTCGCCAGCTTCTCGCCGAACCTCCGGTCCCGGCCAAGCCAGTCGATGGCGGTCTGATCTCCATCCTCCTCCAGCAACTGGCGGCAGCGGGCACACACCGGATCGAACGGTGAGTCGTTGATCTCGCACCCGGCCACCACCGGTACCTTCTCGTCCAGCAACTCGACTAGCCGGCGGATCAGCCGGGTCTTGGCCTGGCCCCGTTCCCCCAACAGGATGATGTCGTGTCCGGCCAGGATCGCCCGCTCCAGGGCGGGAATCACCGATCCCTCGTAACCGATGATGCCGGGGAAGAGCTCCTCACCCTGGCGCATCAACGCCACCAGGTTGTCCCTCAGCTCGTCTTTGACGGTGCGGGGGCGGTACCCGGAGGCTTTCAGCTCGGCGAAGGTGGTCGATCGGTGCATGGAGAAACCCTAGGCCGGCACCGCAGATACCGTTTACCGGCCGGTCAGCCTCCGAGCAGTTCCACGCTCAGCAGCATCGCCTGCTGGAGGCTGCCGGTTATCCCGGGCAACTGGAGCACAGCTTCGAAACTCGGCTTCTGGATGAGGAGGTCAGGTTCCAGGATCGAGGCCTCCGGTGCGCTGATCGCCCGCTCGATGGCCGGGGCATACCGGCTCCCGATGACGGCGGCGAAGGACGCGAGCACGTCCACCTTCCAGCCCGACTCGGTCCGGCGGGCAACAAAACTGCGGGACTCGTCGGTCACCGCCACCGCCACCGCCGCGAACTCGATCTGGCGGGCGACGAACGTCGTCGGAGCCCCTTCCACCGGAGCCAATTGGGCGAGCGACTCGGGTCCGAGGGCATCGGCAAAGGCGGCCCAGAAGTTGCGGGCGACCTCGCCTTCGTCGATCGAAGCGGCGTCGGCCACCGAGCCGCCCTCGACCAGGAACACGAGGGTCATCTGTCCGGGTGCCACCGTGGCGGAGGCGGCGTCGAAATCACGGCGCCGGAGGGCGTCGAGCAACTCCTCCACCGCGCCCACCGCCGACTCCGCTCCGGCCGGTGCCGCCTGGGTCGTCTCCACCGACCCGGCGCCACACGCCGTCACCAGTACCACCGCCGGCACCCACCGCAGCATCCCGGTCACGGTGCCAGCGCCCGCAGAGTCGATTCCACCGTTGCCCGGTCTGACGACAACACACTGACGGCTGCCTGCTGGATTCCTGCGGCAAAGTACTCGTCGATCCGGGCCAGCACCCGGGTCCGAGTGCCGAGGATGGCGAGGTCGTCGACCAGCCGGTCGTGAATGGCCAGGTTGACGGCCTCCCGATCACGAGCGGCCCAGCCGCTGGCGATCGCCGCCGCCTCCTCCTCATAACCCATCCAGCGCAAGAAGTTGTTGTACACGGGCTGGGCGAGATAGGCGGCCAGCATCGTCTCGCGGAGCATGGTCCGGGCAGCGGTCACATCCTCGGTGATCAGTACCTGGAGACGCGCCATCACCCCGAACTCGTCGCTGCGTCCCGTGGCTGCCAGTTGGCGGGGAACCACCTCCGGCGGCATGAGGTTGAGACACACCCCGTCGCCCACCGCGCCGGCTACAGCCAGCATCCTCGGCCCCAATGCCCCGACGAACAACTCCACCGGTCCGGCCGGCGGTGCGGCGATCTTGAATCGGTTCATGCCGACGGTTGCTCCCTGGAAGCTGCCCGACCCGGAGAGGCCCTCCCGCACCGCTCTCACCGTCTCCTCCACCCGCCGCAACGGTCGGACGAACGGCACACCGTTCCAACCCGACACGATCGCCTCCGAAGAGGAGCCGATCCCCACCCGGAGGGTTCTGCCCGCCAGCACCTGCGACACAGAGCCGGCGGCCATCGCCAGCAGGGCGGGGGTACGGACGAAGGCGGGGACGACTGCCACTCCCAGCGTCATACGGCCGGTGGCAAGGGCGGCGGCGGTGGCGGCGACCATGCTCTCCGGTCCCGCCACCTCGGCCAGCCAGGCCGTCCGGTAGCCGAGGCCCTCCCCCCAGGCCGCCAGCGCCGCCAGTTCGGGAACCGTCAGACCGGGGCTGGTGAGGCTCAGACAACGCTCCATGGGAATCACGCTACCCGGGGGTGCCCGGGAGCCGGCCCGTCCTCCACAGCTCGGACCGGACCTGGCTCGATCCCAGACTTGCCTTCTTCCAGAGCATCACCAGGTAGACCAGCCCGATCCCCTCCCGGATCCAGCGCCACGGGTCGGCCACCGCCCGGTCGATGAGGCCCGACCAGTACGGACGGGGACCGGTGGGGAGGGGCCCGGCCAGCGGCCACAAGAACACGGCGGTGTTGGTCCACATCCCGTCGAGCAATACGTGAAAGAGCATCCCGATCACGAGAGCCAGCCACTGCCGGCGCCGCTCGCCGCGCCGGGTGACGATCATGATCAGCAACCCGAGGACACTGGGCACCGAGAGCGAATGCAGCCACAAGCTCCCCGACGAATACCGATCGGCGGCGAGAACCGTGCCGACCAGGAGATCGACCACGTCTGGTAGCAGCGCCCCGGCGAGGAGGAACCTGACGTCGACCCGGGGGTCACGGAAGATCCAGCGAAAGAGGAACAGGGCCCCTCCGATGTGCCAGACGAACATTCAGAGAACGAGGAGTCGCCGGCAGTGAACGCAACGGACCGGGTCGGACGATGCCGCCTCTACCTGTTCGGCGGGTGACAGCTGCAGGTGACAGCCACCACACTGACCGTTCTCCAGCCGCCCGATGGCCACTCCCTGTTTGGTCCGGCGCAGCGTCTCGTAGACCTCGAGGAGGTCGGGGTCGATTCCTGGGACCATCTCTGCCTTGCGCGCCTCCTTGCGGGCGAGTTGGGCGTCGATCTGCCTCCAGGCCGCTCCGATCAACTCGCCGAGCCTGGCTTCCTCGGCTCCGAATACCGCTGTCTCGGCCTCGGCGCCGGCCAGTTCCTCGTCGACCCGTTCCTTGACGTCGATCAGGATGAGGACCTTGTTCTCCATCGTCTCCTGCTGGCCGCGCAGGCTTTGCACCTCGAGCCGTTTGTGCTCGGTCTCCTTGGCGCTCATCCCCCCGGCATAGAGGCGGGTCTCGGATTCCTTGAGTTTGGCCTCGATCATCCCCAACTCACCCTCGGCCTTGTCGAGGTCGAGCCCAGCCTGGCGATGGCGGGCCCGGATCAGGTCGGCGGCGGCCTCGGCCTGCTTGCGACCCTCGTGGGCGACCCGGTACTCCTCCAGCTCGGGGAGCGAGGCTCGTTGATGAAGCAGACGGTCGATTTCGAGGTCGACCTCCTGGAGATCGAGGAGATCGGAGAGGGTCGAGAGTTCCATCTGAGCCCGAGCCTACCGCCAGGGAGTGGGATCGAGCGAGACGAGGTCGATGGTCTCGACCCGGGTGGCAACGAGGTCCACCAGCGCCTCGATCCCGGGTCGCTCGGTGGGGGCGTGTCCGGCGTCGATCACCGCCATCCCCCGATCGAGTGCGCCGACCACCCGGTGATGGGAGACGTCGCCGGTGACCAAGACATCGGCGCCGGCCGCCACCGCCTCGGCGATGAAGGATGCGCCCGACCCGGGGATGACCGCCACCCGGTCGACCGACATCCGCTCCCCGGGCGAGACCCGCATCGGCGGGTCACCCAGCGCGGACGCCACTGTCCGGGCGAACTCGGCCAGCGAAAGGGGCTCGGCCAGGTGGCCAACCCGACCGACGTACCCGGGGCCACCGGCCCCGTCAGGATCAGCGGACGGCAGGGCGGCGAATCCCTCCACCCGCTCCAGACCGAGCGCCGCCGCCAGCGCCTCGGCGGCCCCGCCGGGGGCAACATCGAAGGCAGTGTGCACCACCGCCAGTGCCACCCCGGCCCGGATGAGCCGGTACGCCCTGCCGTCGGGGGAACGCCCCGCCACCACCTGCCGGGTAGGGGCGAAGAGAAGCGGGTGGTAGCTGAGCAGGAGATCGGGCGGGTCTGCCTCGATCGCCGCCACCACCGCCTCGGTCACCTCATGGCACACCGCCACCCGCTGCACCGGCCGGGCGCCGTCACCCAACTGCAGCCCGGTGAAGTCCCAATCGGCCGCCCCGCCCCACGGGACCGACCCGGCCAGTTCGGCCAGAAAGGCGGCAATCGACGACATCCGGGCAGGTTAGACGGCCGCACCGCCAGGCCCTCGGGCCACGGCTCACAGCAGGAATGAGGTCCGGCCGGGTGGGGTAGCCTTGAACCCGGTACCCCCATCGAGGAGCAAGCATGCAGAGTCTCACCGGCCAGGTCGTGGCCATCACCGGAGCCAGCGCCGGAATCGGCGCCGCCACCGCCCGGGCGCTGGCGGCCGAAGGCGCCTCTGTCGCCCTCGGGGCACGGCGGGTGGAACGCCTCGACGCCCTGGTCACCGAACTGGGAGGAGCGGCGGTGGCAGTAGAGATGGACGTGCGTGACCCGGAGGCCTCACGCCGGATGGTCGCGGCCACCTTGGCTCGGTTTGGCCGCCTCGACGCCCTGGTGGCCAATGCCGGAATCGGCGCCTACGGCGGCATCATGGATCTCGACGACGACACCCTCGCCACGATGATGGACACCAACATCGCCGGGACGGTGTGGCCGATCCGGGCGGCGGTGCCCCACTTTCTCGAAAGCGGCACCGGTGACATCGTCATCGTCGCCTCGGTCGCCGGTCTGCGCGGGGCGGGCGATGAGGCGGTCTACGCCGCCACCAAGTTCGCCCAGGTCGGACTGGCGGGCGGTCTCGATCGCGAATTGCGGGCCAAGAACATCCGGGTGAGCACGATCTGTCCCGGTGGCACCGCCACTGAATTCGCCATGGGGGCGGGACGGACCCCCGACATGCCGGGCCTGGCAGACATGCTCCGGCCGGAGGACGTGGCGGCGGCGATCGTGACCGTGCTCCGCCAGCCCAAGAGCATGCGCACCCTGGTCTGGTCGATGCGCAGCATCAAAGAGAACGACTGAGACGGACCGCCATGGAGCGTCTTCACTGGGGGGTGCTGAGCACCGCCAATATTGGAATCGAGAAGGTGATCCCCGCCATCCAGCGGGCCGCCAATGCCGAGGTGGTGGCCATCGGGTCGCGCGACGCCGGCCGGGCCGATGCCGCGGCCGAGGCGCTCGGCATCCCGACCGCCTACGGGTCGTACGAGGCGGTGCTGGCCGACGACCGGGTGGATGCCGTCTACATCCCGCTCCCCAACCAACTCCATCTGGAATGGACCCTCACCGCCGCCGCCGCCGGCAAACACGTCCTCTGCGAGAAACCGCTGGCCCTGACGTCGGCCGACGCCCAGGCGATGGTCGACGGCTGTGGCGCCGCCGGGGTGGTGTTCGCAGAGGCGTTCATGTATCGCCACCATCCGACCTGGGGTCGGGTGAGGGAGTTGGTCGAATCGGGCAGGATCGGAGAATTGCTCGCCATCCAGACCCGCTTCGGGTATTTCAACGACGACCCCGCCAACATCCGCAACCAACTGGAGACGGGCGGCGGGGCATTGATGGACATCGGGTGTTACCCGATCAACCTGTCGCGGCTGCTGTTCGGCGGCGAGCCCGACTCGGTTCGGGCCTCCATCCGTCGTGATCCGGTGGGCGGGACCGACATCGTCACCTCGGCCATCCTTCAGTTCGGGCCCGGTCAGGCGAGTTTCGTCGTCTCGACCCGGATGGAACACGTCCAGCGAGTCGAGGTGCTCGGTTCACAGGGGCGGATCGAGGTCGAGATCCCCTTCAACATCCCGATCGACCGCCAGACCCGGATCCACCTGTACCAGGGGGGCGATCCTCCGGTTGATCCGGCAGTGGAGACGTTCACATTCGCCCCGGCCGACCAGTACACCCTCCAGGCCGAGGCGTTTGGCCGGGCCGTGCTCGACGGTGAGCCGCTCGCCCATCCCCCGACCGACGGGGTTGCCAACATCAAGGTGATCGAGGCGGTGTTTGCGGCGGCAGCCGGCGAGTGACGATCAGCCCCGGTTGAGCGCCTCCGTCAACCCCCTCACCCGCCGGATCCGCTCGAGGGCGGCGTCGTCCCGGGTCAGGGCCTCCAGCCGGGTTCCCGACGACGTTTTCCAGCGCCGGGCCACCGCGTCAGGCGCTTCCCCGGTGAGCATCGCCGCCGCCTGAGCCGCCGCCCCCAATGCAACCAACTCGTCCGCCTCGGGGATCAGCACCGGTCGCCCGGAGAGACGACCGATCACCCTCCGCCAGGCCGCCCCTCGTGCCCCCCCGCCGATCAGCACCAGCGGGGCACCGGCCGTGATCCCCGAGCTGTTGGCGTCGATGGCGGCGAGCGCGTCGAGGAGAGAGAGGGCAGCGCCTTCGTAGGCGGCCAGCAGGATCTCCCCGGGTTCGGTGGTGTGTCGCAACCCGGTGATGGTGCCGGCGGCCATCGGCAGGTCGGGGGTGCGTTC
>DAIOGO010000056.1:0-16404 GCA_036745195.1 Actinomycetota bacterium
TCGCCGCCCATACCCCGTACATGTACGGGACGTTCGAAGAAGAAGACGAAGTGCTTCCCGCCAGTCGCCCCAGGGTGGTCGTGCTCGGGTCGGGACCCAACCGGATCGGCCAGGGCATCGAGTTCGACTATTGCTGTGTCCACGCCTCCTTCGCACTGCGTGAGGCCGGGTACGAGACCGTCATGGTCAACTGCAACCCGGAGACCGTGTCCACCGACTACGACACGTCCGACAGGCTCTACTTCGAGCCGCTCACCGTGGAAGACGTCCTGGCGGTGGTCGAGGCGGAACGCCCGGAGGCGGTGATCGTCCAGCTGGGAGGCCAGACCCCCCTCAACCTGGCAAAGGCGCTGGCAGATGCCGGAGTCCCGATCGCCGGCACCTCTCCGGCCTCCATCGCACTGGCCGAGGATCGGGAACAGTTTTCGGACCTGTGCCGGGAACTGGGGATCAAACAGCCCCCCAACGGGATCGCCCGCGGCCGCCTCGACGCAGAAGAAGTGGTGGATCGGGTTGGCCTTCCCGTCGTGATCCGGCCCTCGTTCGTTCTCGGCGGCCGGAAGATGCGGGTGCTCTACACCTACGACGAACTCACCGACTACCTCGAAGATCTCTATGGCGACCTGTCCGAGCGTGACATCACCCAGGTGCCGCTGCTCATCGACAGATTCCTCGAATCGGCGGTCGAGGTCGACGTCGACGCGTTGTTCGACGGGAGCGAGTTGCTGGTGGGCGGCATCATGGAGCACGTGGAGGAGGCCGGAGTGCACTCGGGCGACTCCGCCTGCGTGGTACCGCCGCCCACCCTCTCCGACACGGCCAAGAAGATCATCCTCGCCAACACCGAAGAACTGGCCCGGGCGATGGAAGTACGGGGCCTGATCAACATCCAGTTCGCCGTCAAGGGTGACGAGGTCTACATCATCGAGGCGAATCCCCGTGGTTCCCGCACCGTTCCCTTCATCTCGAAGGCCAGCGGCATTCCGCTTGCCAAGGCCGCCGCCCGGGTGATGATGGGAGCGACCCTCGCCCAGTTGCGCCAGGAGGGGATGCTCGAGGTTCGTCAACCGGAGATGAAATTCACCGCGGTCAAGGAAGCCGTACTCCCCTGGGACCGGTTCCCCGAGGAGGACTCTGTGCTCGGCCCGGAGATGCGGGCCACCGGGGAGGTGATGGGGATCGGTGCCGACGCCGGTATCGCCTATGCCAAGGCGCTGCTGGGAGCCGGCCATCGGCTCCCGCGCGACGGCACCGTGCTCCTGACGCTGGCGGACCGGGACAAACCGATGGGTCTGGCGGTGGCCCAGGCCTTCCACATGCTCGGGTTCGAACTGATGGCCACACCGGGTACCGCCCGCTATCTCGAGCACCATGCCCTCCCGGTCCGCACCGTCCAGAAGGTGGGCGATGGCGAGCAGGACACCCGGTCTGCCATCGAGTCGGGGTTGGTCCAGCTGGTCATCAACACCCCTCGGGGTGGGAGAGCCCGCAGCGACGGCAGGATCATCCGCCACGCCGCCCGGCTCCAGGGTGTTCCCTGTGTGACCACGCTCCAGGGTGGTCTCCAGGTGGCGCGGTCGCTGCGCTCGGGGGAGGCGACTCTCGAGCCCAAGAGCCTGCAGGACTGGCATGCCTGAACGAGCCGATCGCACTCACCGAGCAAGGGAGTGACCGCTCTCGCCGCCCGGCTGGGGACCATCGAACTCGCTACCCCGCTGGTGGCCGCCTCCGGCACGGTGGGATCCGTGATCGAGTTCGGGGAGGTCACCGACTTCTCGCAGTACGGGGCGGCAATCGCCAAGTCGGTGTCCGCCACTCCCTGGCCGGGTCGACCTGCTCCCCGCATCGGGGGAGCGGGGCCGGGAATGCTGAACGGCATCGGCATCCAGAATCCAGGAATCGATGACTGGTTGGTCGAAGTCGCCCCGCACTTCGGATCCGTACCGACGCCGGTGTGGGGCTCGGCGGTGGGGCGAAATGTGGCCGAGTTCGTCGAAGTGGCAACCAAGATGGCGGATGCGGCGATCCCGGTGATCGAGGTCAATCTGTCATGCCCGAATCTGGAAGGGCATCTCTTTGCGCTCGACCCCGCCGCCTCTGCCGAGGTGATCGGTGCCATCCGCTCGGCAGTCACGGTGCCGATCGGCGCCAAACTGTCGCCCAACTCTGAGGACATCGCCGCGGTGGCGGGAGCGGTCGCCGAGGCGGGAGCCGACTTCGTCACCCTCACCAACACCGTGTGGGGCGCCCGGATCGACCTGGAGTCTCGACGCCCGGTGTTGAGCGGAACCATCGGGGGATACTCCGGCCCTCCGCTGAAGCCGCTCTCCCTCCGTTGTGTCATTGAGGTCCACCGGGCCCTTCCCGACCTGCCGATCCTGGGATGCGGCGGCGTCCGGCACGGAGACGATGTCGTGGAGTACTTGCTGGCAGGGGCCTCGGCGGTGGCGATCGGCACCGCCCACTTCGAGAGCCCGCGGGTGGCCGGGCGTATCCTGCGCCAGTTGCGGCACCGCTTGCGCCAGTGGGGTGATCCTGCGATCGACGAGTTGATCGGGGGGATGCGACCGTGGTGACCAATCCGATTCTCGTTGCCCTCGATTACTCGTCGGCAGAGGAGGCGGTCCGGATGGCGCAGCGCCTCCGCCCGCACGTGGGTGGTTTCAAGATCGGGCTGGAACTCATGATGGGCCCGGGCCCGGCGACGGTGGCGGCGGTGGCCGAGTTGGGGCTGCCCGTGTTCGCCGACGCCAAGCTGCACGACATCCCGAACACCGTCTCTCGCGCCGCCCGCCAACTGGGGCGGTACGGGGCCCGGTGGGTGACGGTGCATGCCCTCGGATCGAAGCCGATGATGGAGGCGGCGGTCGAGGCGCTCGCCTCCGTCAACTCCGGGGCGGGGATCCTGGCCATAACCGTGCTGACCAGCCTCGGCCCCGATGATCTGGCCAGGACCGGGCTCGGGAACAGCCCGGGCAAGCAGGTGGCCCGGCTCTCGAAGCTGGCCAAAGATGCCGGGGCCGAAGGAGTGGTGTGCGCCGTCAAGGAACTGGGCGACGTCGCCCAGGCCGCCCCCGGCCTGTTGCGGGTGACGCCGGGGATCAGGCCGGCGGGCAGTGACCCGGGTGACCAGGCGCGGACAGCCGAACCCGCCGATGCGATCGCTCGCGGGGCGGACTATCTCGTGATCGGGAGGCCGATCACGGCCGAGCCCAACCCGGAAGAGGCGGCCATCGCAATCTGCGCCGAGCTCGGCCTGGGCTGACTCGGCCCCGGCCCGGGGCCCTGCGAGGGCGCCGGTTGCGAGTCCGGATCAGCGGCCGGGACTCCCGGTTTGTTGGGTCCCCTGATACAGTTGCAACCAGGTCGCAACAAGGGGTTTTCGAGTCCATGCACATCCCGGATGGTTTCATCAACGGAGTCACCTCGCTCGGCGCAGGCGTGGTGGCGGTGGGCGGGGTCGGAGCCGCCCTTCGGTCGGGCGGACGTTCGCTGGAGGATCGCCAGATCCCGATGGCCGGCCTCTCGGCGGCCTTCATCTTCGTCCTCCAGATGCTCAACTTCCCGGTCGCGGCGGGAACGTCGGGCCATCTCATAGGGGGAGCGCTGGCGGTCATCCTGCTCGGACCGGCGCTCGGGATCACCGCGCTGGCCGTGGTGGTGGTCATGCAGGCGTTGCTCTTCGCCGATGGCGGTATCAGCGCACTGGGTCTCAACGTGTTCAACATGGCGATCCTGGCCGGCCTGGCCGGTTGGGTCGTCTTCCGGGCGTTGATGGCGGTGCTCCCCAAACGGATCCCGGCCCTGCTGGCCGCATCGATGGTCGCCGCCTGGGCCTCGGTGGTGGTCTCCTCGCTCGGGTTCGTAGCCCAATACTCGCTGGGTGGCAGGGGCCTGGTGGATCTCGACAAGGTGCTCTCGGCGATGGTGGGAGTCCACGCCCTGATCGGGATCGGTGAGGGGATCATCACGGCCACGGTCATCGGAGCAGTGATGGCGGTGCGACCGGATGTGGTCCGCGCCGCCCGGCACTACCGGATCGCGCGATCGAAGGAAGCAGCGCCCTCCCGCAAGGCGATGACCGTCTTCACCGCGGTCGGTCTGGCCGCCGCCCTGGTGCTGGTGGTTTTCGTGGCGCCGCTGGCCAGCCCGGATCCGGACGGCCTCGAGCGGGTGGCGATCGACGCCGGGTTCATCGAGACCGCCGAAGACAGCCCGGTGGCCGGACCCCTGGCCGGCTACGGGCTGGAGGGTGTGGCCGACGACAGGATCGGGACCATCGCCGCCGGAGTGATCGGGCTGGTGGTCACGTTTGCCGCAGGTCTGGTCCTGGTGTCCACCACCCGACGGCGGCGGCGGCGGCCTTCCGACCGGGTCCCGCTGCATTGAGCGGACCGCACACCCACGCCCTGCTGGTTCACGGGCACAGCCCGGTCCACCACCTTCCCGCCCGGGTCAAGCTGGTGGCGATGCTGGGCTTCGTGGTGGCGGTGGTCATCACGCCGGCCGAACAGGTGTGGGCGTTCCTGGTGTACGGCCTGCTCCTGATCGCGGTACTGGTGCTGGCCGAGCTCCCGCCCCGGCATGTGCTCAAACGAGTCGGTATCGAGATTCCGTTCGTGCTGTTCGCTCTGTTCTTGCCGTTTCTCGGTGGAGGCAGACGGGTCGACGTGATCGGGCTGTCTCTGTCGGAGGCCGGGTTGTGGGCCGCCTGGAACGTCGTGGCCAAAGGCACACTCGGCGTGGGGTCGTCGGTGATCCTCGTGAGCACGACCGAAATCCCTCATCTGCTGCGAGGTCTCGGCCAGCTGCGCGTTCCTGCGGTGATGGTGGCGATCGCCGGTTTCATGGTCAGGTATCTGGAGGTGGTCGGGTCCGAATTGAGTCGGATGCGCACCGCCATGGCCGCTCGGGGATATGCCCCACGCTGGATCGGTGAGATCCGGGCGCTGGGCGCTGCCGGCGGAGCGTTGTTCATTCGTTCCTACGAGCGGGGGGAGCGAGTGCATCAAGCCATGCTGGCGCGGGGGTTCTCCGGCGAGATGCCCCCGCTCCGGCCCGATCCCGCCCTACCGGCGGACTGGCTCACCGGGCTGTCGGTGCCGGTGGCAGCCTGGTTCATCGCGATCACGGCGCTGCTCCTGTGAGCACTCCCGCCCTCCGCGTCAGCGGCCTGTCGTTCACCTATCCCGACGGCACCAAGGTGCTCGATTCGATCGAACTCACCATCGAGCGCGGCGAGCGGGTGGCCCTGCTCGGGCCCAACGGCGCCGGCAAGACCACCTTTCTCCTCCACCTCATCGGCATCCTCGGCGGTGGCCCCGGCAGAATCGAAGTCCAAGGGGTTGCCCTTGAGCCCACCAGTCTGCGGGAGATCAGACGGAGGGTGGGGCTGGTCTTCCAGGATCCAGACGACCAGCTGTTCATGCCCACCGTCTACGAGGATGTCGCCTTCGGTCCCGCCAACTTCGGCGTTCCGGCCGACGACCTGGAAGAACGGGTGCGCCAGGCGCTGGCGGCGGTGGGAATGGTGGGCGCCGAAGAGCGCGCCCCGCACCACCTGTCCGGCGGAGAGCGGCGCCGGGTGGCGCTGGCCACGGTCCTCGCCTGTCAGCCCGATCTGCTGGTGCTGGACGAGCCCTCGTCCAATCTCGATCCGGCCGGTCGGCGGGAGCTGGCCGAGGTGCTGGCGGGTCTCGACACCACCATCCTGCTGGTGACCCACGACCTGCCATATGCGCTCCAGGTCTGCGACCGGTCGGTCGTGATGAACCGAGGCCGGATCGTGGCGGACGGGCCCACCCGTCAACTGCTGGGCGACGAGGCCACCATGCGCGCCAACCGTCTCGAGCTCCCCATCGGTTTCAACCCCTCCTGAGTCGTTTTTATGTGGTCAGCGAGCAGAAATCTGCCGTTTCACCACATAAAGTCGCCCTCCGATCCCCCTGACGGGTCACATCCACCAAGCGGGGGTGTGGTCCTGCTACCGTCGCCTCCCGTGGCAGATCAGTATCAGCACGGAGAGTCCGCCCTCCACCTGTCGGATTCCGACCCGTTCGCCGATCTGCCCGTCACCCACGACGAATCGGCGCCGGCCGAGGCGACCGACCCGCTCGCCTCGTTCGGTCGTGGCCCCACCAAATACGTCTTCGTCACCGGGGGCGTCGTCTCCAGCCTTGGCAAGGGCATCACCGCCGCCTCGCTCGGCCGCCTGCTCAAGGCGCGGGGATTGCGAGTGGTCATCCAGAAGCTCGACCCCTACATCAACGTCGACCCCGGGACGATGAACCCGTTCCAGCACGGCGAGGTCTACGTCACCGACGACGGGGGAGAGACCGACCTCGACCTGGGCCACTACGAACGCTTCGTCGGGACCAACCTCCGCCGTTCCTCGAACGTGACGGCAGGGTCTGTGTACCTGTCGGTGATCAAAAAGGAACGTCGGGGTGATTACCTGGGCGACACCGTTCAGGTGATCCCGCACATCACCAACGAGATCAAGAGCCGGATCGCCCGGGTCGGTTCCGAGGGTGAGGCCGACGTCGTCATCACCGAGGTCGGGGGCACCGTCGGTGACATCGAGAGCCTTCCCTTCCTCGAGGCGATTCGTCAGTTCGGCAACGAGGTCGGCCATCAGAACGCCCTCTTCCTCCACGTGACGCTCGTCCCATACATCGCCTCGTCCGAGGAATTGAAGACCAAGCCAACCCAGCACTCGGTCGCCGAGTTGCGCTCCAAAGGCATCCACCCCGATGTGATCGTGGTCCGCTCCGACCGGCCGATCGACGATGCAGTCCGCCGCAAGATCTCGCTGTTCTGTGACGTTCCCACCCGGGCCGTGATCAGCGCCCAGGACGCCGCCAGCATCTACGAGGTCCCGCTGTTCCTGCACGAGGGCGGGCTCGACACGGTGGTTTGCGACCGACTGGGGATCGTCTCGGGCCCCCCCGATCTCGGTTCATGGTCGCGCATGGTCCGCCGGTCACGGGAGGCGACCGAATCCGTAGTGGTGGGCCTGGTCGGCAAGTACATCGATCTTCCCGACGCCTATCTCTCGGTGGCGGAGGCCCTGCGTCACGGGGCGGTGGAGAACGACGTGAAGCTCGACCTCCGCTGGATCCCGAGCGAAGAGTTGACCGGGATGCTGGCGGCAGGATTCCTGGCAGACCTCGATGCCATCGTGGTCCCCGGCGGGTTCGGGGGGAGGGGGATCGAGGGCAAGATCGCCGCCATCCGCTACGCCCGCGAGAACGGGGTTCCTTTCCTCGGCCTCTGTCTCGGCCTGCAGTGTGCCGTCATCGAGTTCGCTCGCAATGTCCTGGGACTGGAAGGCGCCAACTCGACCGAGTTCGAGCCAACCGCCGACCACCCGGTGATCGACCTCATGTCGAGCCAGGCCGATGTCGAGGAAAAGGGCGGCACGATGCGGCTCGGGTTGTACCCGGCCAAGCTCGAAGAAGGCTCCAAGGTGCGCTCCCTCTACGGCCAGGAGCTGATCTACGAACGGCACCGTCACCGCTGGGAAGTGAACAACCGCTATCGCAAGGACCTCGAATCAGGCGGTCTACGGCTGTCGGGTGTCGCTCCCGACGACTCACTGGTGGAGTTCATCGAATTGCCCTCCCATCCGTACTTCATCGCCACCCAGGCCCACCCTGAGTTCAAATCGCGGCCGGATGCCGCCCATCCGCTCTTTGGAGGCCTCATCAAGGCAGCGATCGCCCGCCGCCGCTCGATGCCCGGCCAGCCGGCCGCAGAACTCTCCGAACACGCGTGAGCCTGCGGCGACTCGGCTTCGACCGGCTCGCTTCTGGCATCTTCCTCCACCTCGATCGGGTGTGGCTGGAGGGCCCGGGAGGTGAACGGCACGCCCGGGACGTGATCCAGCATCCGGGAGGGGTGGCCGTCCTACCCGTCGACGGTGACGACGTCCTCCTGGTCCGCCAGTATCGGGTGGCGGTGGATCGATGGGTGCTGGAGATCCCGGCCGGGAAACTCGACCAGCCCGGAGAACCGCCGGAGGAGGCGGCCCGACGTGAGCTCGTTGAGGAACTCGGTGTCCATGCCAAGCGGCTCGTCGCTCTCGGCTCGACCCTCCCCTCACCGGGATACACCTCGGAGGAGATCCACCTCTTCGCCGCCGAAGGTATCTTGGACGGCGAGCGAGCGCCACACGGTCTGGAGGAGGAATCGGCCGAGCTGATTCGGATGCCGCTACGCGAGGCGTTGCAGCTCGTCGATGAAGGTCAGATCATCGACGCCAAGACCCAAATCGCCCTCTCCCTGTGGGCACGAAGGAGCATGCCGTGATCGTTGGAGTTCCCCGTGAGATCAAGACCTCCGAGTTCCGGGTGGCGCTCACCCCGGCCGGGGTGAAGGAACTCGTCTCCCGCGGCCACACCGTGCTCGTCGAACACGACGCCGGCGAGGGATCGACGATCCACGACGAGGAATACGAGACCCAGGGCGCCACCATCGTCGGTGACGCCGAGGACGTGTTCGCCGATTCCGAGATGATCCTCAAGGTCAAGGAGCCGCAGCCCGTCGAGGTCCAGCGGCTTCGGGCGGGGCAGATCCTCTTCACCTACCTCCACCTCGCCGCCTACCCGCACCTGGCCGATGGGCTCCTCGGGGCCGGCGTCACCGCGGTGGCCTACGAGACCGTCCAGCTCCCCGACAGGAGCCTGCCATTGCTCGCCCCGATGTCCGAGGTTGCCGGGAGGATGTCGGTACAAGCCGGCGCCCACTACCTGGAGAAGGCCAAAGGCGGTCGGGGAATCCTCCTCGGTGGGGTCCCGGGAGTCCGCCCCGCCCAGGTCGTAATCATCGGCGGTGGAGTGTCTGGGGCCAATGCCGCCGCCATGGCGATGGGAATGCAGGCGAACGTCACGGTGATCGACCTCGATCTGGCCCGACTCCGCCAACTCGACGCCCTCTATCACGGCCGGCTGGTGACGCTCGCCTCCAGTCAGCTCACGATCGAGGAGTCGGTGATCAACGCCGACCTGGTGATCGGATCGGTCCTCGTTCCGGGGGCGAGTGCTCCCAAGCTGGTCAGCGCCGACATGGTGCGGGCGATGCGGCGTGGAGCGGTGCTGGTCGACATCGCCATCGACCAGGGAGGCTGCTTCGAGACGAGTCGGGAGACGACCCACCAGGACCCGGTCTACGCCGTGCACGACGTCATCCACTACGCGGTCGGCAACATCCCTGGGGCCGTCCCTCACACCTCCACATACGCCCTCACCAACGCCACCCTGCCCTACACGGTTGCATTGGCCGATCTCGGGGTGGCCGGGGCGATCGACCGCCACGCCGAGTTGGCGCCGGGCGTGAACATCGTTGGGAATGCGGTCACCAACCAGGCGGTGGCGAGTTCACTCGGCAAGGCGTTCGTCGAGCCGCGCACGGCCCTCGCCGGGTGACCGGAGCCAGGAGCCTACCGATGACATTGCGATATCGGTTCCGACAGTGGATACTGATGCCATCATGACCCACGCCGACCTCGCCGCCGCCCGCTCAACCCTCGAAGCCGAGCGCTCGCGGCTCGTCCACCAGCTCGACGAGATGGGTGCCAACGAGAACGGCGACCTTCGTGCCGACCGGGACTTTGGCGACGGAAGTTTCGCCGACGCCGGTGCGGCCACTGCCGAGCGAACCGAAGTTCTGGGTCTGGTGGAGACCCTCAAGTCGCAGTTGGACGAGATCGAAGTGGCGCTGGAGCGGGTCGAGGCCGGTACCTACGGCCACTGCGCCAACTGCGGTAACGAGATCCCCGCCGTCCGGCTCGAGGTGCGCCCTGCCTCGATCCTGTGCGTGGACTGCAAGTCCCGTCTCGGGTAGTGCCTGGCAGCTGGCGCCATCTGGCGAGTCGTTTTCTGGCGGTCATCCGTGCCACGCCGCTGACGGCTCACGAGGAGTCCTGGGTGAGAGCAGTTCTCCGACCAGGGGAGGCAGCCCTGTTCTTCGCCCAGAGCCCGGCCGACCAGCGGCACGGGCATGACTGCGCTCGCTGGGTTGGCGCCGGACTCGACGACCTCGGGCCGGTGCGGGCGGCGTTGCTCCATGATGTCGGAAAACGCCACTCCCGGCTGGGGACATTGGGCCGGTCGCTGGCCACGATCGCAATCAAGCTGCGGCTGCCCCTGAGCGCCCGCTGGCGCCAGTACCGGGATCACGGTGCGCTCGGCGGCGGTGAACTCTCGAGATTGGGGGCGGAGCCCCTGGTGGTCGGCTTCGCCCGCGAACACCATTCCGAGCGTCCGACCGGATTCGATCAGACCGTTTGGGACACCCTGCAACGGGCCGATGTTGCGCCTCCCTGGCCAGGCTCCCACTAGCCTCACGCCGAGATTCACGCCATGTCCTATCACGTCAAGACTTCTGTTTTCGAGGGCCCGTTGGACCTGCTACTCCAGCTGATCACCCGCCATCAGCTGGAGGTGACCGCCCTCGCCCTGTCGGATCTGGTCTCCGAGTACATCGCCTATCTCGACGAGATGCGCTCCCTCGACATGGAGGTGACTTCGGAGTTCCTGTTGATCGCCGCGACTCTCATCCAGTTGAAGGTTCGCGAACTCCTCCCCGACAACGCCGAGGTCGATCTCGATGACGAACTGGCCCTGATGGAGGAACGAGACCGCCTGCTGGCACGGCTCCTGACCTGTGTCACGTTCAAGGACGTGGCGGCGGTGCTGGTGGCCAGGATGGAGGCCGCCAACCGTTTCGTTCCCCGCCAGGCGGGGCTGGATCAGCCGATTCGCACCAAACCCGCCGAGATAGTTCTCCCGATCGACGCCGATGGGCTGCGTCGCCTCGCCGAGAAGGCGCTGGCTGAGGCCACCGACACCCCTGACCTCGACCACCTCGACCTCGACCTCCCCTCCGTCCAGGCCGCCATCGACGAGCTGCGGGTGAGGATCGCCGAGGCGGTGGACACCAATTTCGAGCATCTCGTCGAGCACTGCACTCGCAAGGTCGAGATCGCCGCCTACTTCCTGGCGCTGCTCGAGCTGGCCCGCTGGGGCATGGTGGAACTCGCCCAGGATGACTGGCTCTCGGCCATCACCGTCAAACATCGGGGAGACGCCGACATCACGTCCGAATGGAGCAGAGAGTGAACCCGCTGACCGCCCTCGAAGCCATCCTGTTCGTCACCGAAGCCCCGGTCCCGATTTCCGAACTGGCGGAGGTGATGGAACTCGCCCCCCAGACGGTGGAACAACTGCTGACCGAACTGGAGAAAGGCCTGGATGAACGGGAGAGCGGTATCTGTCTGCGCCACTCGGCCGGTGGTTGGCGCCTCTACACCCGCGCCGAGACGTATCCGTATCTGGAGCGCTTCTCCTCGTCGGCCTCCGCTCGCAAGCTGTCGGCCGCCGCCCTCGAGGTGTTGGCGGTCGTGGCCTACCGCCAACCCGTCTCGCGAGGCCAGATCGGTGAGATCCGTGGGGTCGATTCGGAGTCGGCCGTTCGCTCGCTGGAGCGGTTTGGTCTCATCGAGGAGGCGGCCAGGTTGCCGGTGCCGGGCAACCCGGCCGTGTACCGGACGACACCCTTGTTCCTGGAGAAGCTCGGCCTGGACAGCCTGGCCGAGCTTCCCCCGCTGGCAGATCATGTTCCTCCCGCCTCGGTGGTCGAAGTGCTCGAACAGACGTTCCGAGACCCCGACCTCAATGGATGAACCGGTCAGACTCCAGAAGGCGATCTCGGCGGCCGGCCTGATGTCCCGCCGGGCGGCCGAGGATCTGATCGGAGCCGGCCGGGTCACCATCGACGGACGGGTGGCCATCCTCGGTGATCGGGTGGATCCCGCCACCGCGGTGGTGGCGATCGACGGCAATCAGATACCGATCGCCCCGGGTCTCGTCAGTTACCTCCTGTACAAACCCCCGGGGGTGGTGTCCACCGCCTCCGATCCGCACGGGCGCCAGACGGTGGTCGACCTGGTTCCGGCCGAACCGCGGGTGTGGCCGGTGGGACGGCTCGACGCCGACTCGGAAGGGCTCATCCTGCTCAGCAACGACGGCACCCTCACCAACCTCGTCACCCATCCCCGCCACGGAATCGGCAAGACGTATCAGGTCCTGTTCGAGGGCAACCCGGGATCGGCTGCCATCCGCCGCCTGGTCGAAGGGGTTGACCTCGACGACGGACCGGCGCGGGCGATCTCGGCTCGCATCATCGACCGTTCCCGGGGCCTGGTGCTTGTCGAGATGGTGATGGGGGAGGGCCGCAACCGTGAGATCCGCCGAATGGGGGCCGCCATCGGATGCCCGGTCGCCCGCCTGGTGCGGATCGCCATCGGGCCGCTGTCCGACCGGTCGCTGCGGCCCGGGAAGTGGCGCACGCTCACCGTGGATGAGGTGTCGGCGCTGTATCGAGCGGCCCGCCCTGGATGACTCTGCCGACTCGCCGGCGTCCTGAGACTGCTGCGGTACCCTCCACTCGTGCGCCAGTACCCCGATGTCCTTTCGATCACGCCGGTCGACGACCCGCTCGAATCGGTGGTCCATCCTCCCGGCTCCAAGAGCCATACCAACCGGGCCCTGATCCTCGCCTCGCTGGCCGATGAGGGAGTCAGCCGCCTGTTCAATCCCCTCGTGGCCGACGATTCCGCCGTCATGCGCGACTGTCTCCGCCACCTGGGAGTGATGATCGACGACATCGACGACCCGTGGCTGGTGCTCGGCACCGGTGGTGATCTCAAGGCGCCGTCTGGCCCGCTCGATGTCCGCGCCTCGGGTACCACCGCCCGATTCGTGACCGCCATCGCCGCCCTCGCCGATGGACCGGTGACACTCGACGGCACCGAACGCATGCGGCAACGCCCGATTGGAGGACTGACCGATGCCCTTCAGGGCCTGGGAGTCGAAGTCGTCACCAACCACGGATTCCCGCCGGTCACCGTCCTACCGGGGCCGCTGCGGGGTGGTCGGATCGAGATCGACGGGTCCGAATCGAGCCAGTTCGTCTCCGCCCTGCTCATGCTGGGACCGATGCTCCCCGAACGCCTCGACCTGGTCCTGACCGGGGGTGCGCTGGTGAGCCGGCCGTACGTCCAGGCCACCATCGAGGTGATGCGGGTGTTCGGCGCGGAAGCGTGGGCAACCGATCACGGTTTCGCGGTCGCCCCCGGCGGGTACCGCAAAGCCCATTACGACATCGAGGCCGACGCGTCGGCGGCGGTGTATCCGGCCGTGGCGGCGGCGATCTGCGGCGGACTGGTACGCATCGAAGGCATCCCGGCTGGTTCCACCCAACCGGATCTGGCCGTGCTCGAGGTACTCGCTCGTATGGGCTGCACGATCCGGCGCGGGCCGACCAGCGTCGACGTAGCCGGACCGTTCGGGGGCCTCCGACCGGTCGAGGTCGACATGGGCAATGCCCCCGACGGAGCCCTGGCGGTGGCCGTCGCCTGTCTGTTCGCCGAGGGCGAAAGCCGGCTCGGCGGTCTCTCCACACTCCGCCTGAAGGAAACCGACCGGCTGGCGGCGCTGGAAACCGAGATCAGACGGGTGGGAGGCTCGGCCCGGGTGGAGGGTGACGACCTGGTGGTCGGCCCTGGGGTGCTCCGGGGGGCGCGCATCGAGACCTACGACGACCATCGGATGGCGATGGCCTTTGCACTGGTGGGTCTACGAGTGCGCGGAATCGAGATCATCGATCCCGGGTGTGTCTCCAAGACCTGGCCGGCGTTCTTCGATGTGCTGGCGAGTCTCCGATGAGGGTGGTGGCGATCGACGGGCCGGCCGGATCCGGCAAGAGCACCGTCAGTCGGATGGTGGCTCGCGCCCTGGGTTGGCAACACCTCGACACCGGCGCCTTCTACCGGGCAGCCACGCTCCGCGTCCTGCAGCGCCAGGCCGATCCGGAGGACGAGCGGTCGGTGCTGGAGGCGCTGGACGGCGCTATCTTCGAACAGGACGGGAGGCTGATGTTCCTCGACGGCGAGGATGTGAGCGTCGAGATCCGGCTGGCACCGGTGACCGCCGCCGTCAGCCCGGTCTCGGCCCATCCGGCCGTGCGACGCCTGATGGTGGCCGAGCAGCGAGGCTGGGTGGAACGACACGACACCGGGGTGGTCGTCGAAGGCCGGGACATCGGCACCGTCGTGTTCCCGGACGCCGATCTGAAGGTTTTCCTGACCGCCGACGCCGAGGAGCGGGCCCGTCGCCGGGCCACCGAGACCGGGGAGGACGTCGGCGTGGAGGAGGAGGCGATCAGAAGGCGCGATCGAATCGACTCGAGCCGGCAGGTTTCACCGCTCAGGTCCGCCTCCGACGCCTATCTCCTCGATACCACCGGCATGACACCGGACGAGGTGGTGGCTGCCATCATCGCCCGCCTCGACTCAGTCGAGAAGCGCGAGGGCGGCTGAGGCCGACCATTCCCGGTCGGCTTCCATCCAGCCGGTCCCGGCGGCAGGAGCGGTCAACGATGCCTCGACCAGAGCCTGCAGCGTGGTGATCAGCGAGCGAAGTTGGGGCGGCAGAGGGAAGTACTCGTCCTCCTCCGTGACGCGGAACAACTCGAAGCCGAGGCTGGCATCGACCCGCTCGATCACCTCTTGCACCAGGTTGTCGGGGGCAGAGGCCCCGGCGGTCAGTCCGACCACGGTGGAGCCGTCCAGCCATTCCTGCTCGATGTCCAGGGCGGAGTCGATCCGGTAGGCCACCGTCCCGAGCTCGCGAGCCACCCTGACGAGAGCCTGGGTGTTGGAGGAACTCTCCGATCCGACCACCAGAATCAGGTCGGTCTGCTTCGCCAGTTCCGTCACCGCCGCCTGGCGGTTGGTGGTGGCGTAACACAGGTCGGAGCGACGGGCCATCCACAGGTCCGGGAACGACTTCCTTGCGTCCTCCATCACCGACCTCCACTCGTGCAAACCCAGGGTGGTCTGAGCGAGGAGGGCGACCTTGGCCGGGTCACGCGGCTCGAAGTCCGCCAACCCGCGCTCCGGCTCCACCAGCGTGATGGCCTCCGGCGCTTCGGCGACCGTCCCGATCGCCTCGTCGTGTCCTTCGTGACCGACGTAGAGGATCTCGAATCCCTGCGATGCCATCCGTTTCACCTCGTGATGCACCTTCGTCACCAGCGGGCAGACGGCATCGATGACGATGGCGGCCCTGGCGTCGGCGCCGGCGACCACCTCTGGTGACGAGCCATGGGCCGACAACATCACCGGTGCGCCGGGGGGCACCGAGTCGATGTCCTCTACGAAGACCACCCCGGCCCGCTCGAACGCGTTGACGACCCATTCGTTGTGGACGATTTCGTGATAGCAGTAGACCGGCCCGTCGAAGATCCGGGTCATCCAGGTCAGGGCTTTGATCGCCATCTCCACACCGGCGCAGAACCCGCGAGGTTCGGCGAGGATCAGGCGTTCTGGCATGCCGGTGAGGATAGGGGGAAGCCCCCTGCAACCGGAACTGTCGCCGTCCGTGACCCCCGGTGCCGCCAGTACCCTGTTGCATCATGTCTCGCCTCCCCATCGTCGTTGTCGTTGGCCGCCCCAACGTGGGCAAGTCGACACTCGTCAACCGGATCGTGGGTGGCCGGCCGGCAGTGGTCGAGGAGATGCCGGGCGTGACCCGTGACCGGCGAGATTTCGTCGGAGAATGGGCGGGGCGGGCGTTCACCCTGGTCGACACCGGGGGCTGGGAGGTGAGGCCGGACGAGCCGCTGGTTTCGGCGATCCGGGCTCAGGCCGAGGCGGCGGTCGCCACAGCCGATGCGGTCATCTTCGTGATCGATGCCACCGCCGGAGTCTCCGACGACGACATGGGGGTGATCAAGATCCTGCGCTCCGCCCAGATACCGGTGATCCTGGCCGCCAACAAGGTCGACGACCGCAATAAGGAGCGTCTGATCGATGACCTGTGGCAACTCGGTCTCGGCGAGCCATCGCCGATCTCGGCATACCACGGCAGGGGAGTAGGCGACCTCCTCGACCGGGTCATTGCCGCCATCCCCGAGGTTCTCTCCACCCGGCCCGACGATCCGTTGCCGCGCCTCGCCATCGTCGGCCGGCCCAACGTCGGCAAATCGACGTTGTTGAATCGTCTTCTAGGCGAGGATCGCGTGATCGTGTCCGAACGCCCGGGAACGACCCGCGACCCGATCGATGCCGTGGTCGAGATCGACGGGACCGAATACCGGGTCATCGACACCGCCGGGATCCGGCGCACGCCCCAGATCCAGGAGGATGCGGACTACTACGCGGTGTTGCGGGCCCGGGACGAGGTGGCGTCCGCCGACCTCGCTCTGTTCCTGGTCGACGCCTCCGAGGGTGTCACTCAGCAGGATCAGCGCATCGCCGCCGAGGTGGTGGAGGCCGGAGCAGCGGTGGTGCTGGTGGTGAACAAGTGGGACCTGGTCGACGAGGACTCCCGCCGCCGGATC
>DAIOGO010000057.1:0-7684 GCA_036745195.1 Actinomycetota bacterium
TACGACGTCACCAGCACCGACGGACCCGCCAGCGGACGGGTGGCCGAGGTGGCCTTCCTGGTCGAGGACGCCTACCAGGGGCGCGGGATCGGCGCACTCCTGCTCCAGCACCTGACCGTGTACGCCCGCCTGCGCGGGGTCACGGCGTTCGAGGCGTTCGTCCTGGCAGACAACTTCGGGATGATGCGGCTGTTCCGGTCATCTGGGTACCGGGTCGAGCGTTCCCTGGATGAGGACGTCTATCGGGTCGAGTTCCCGACCGAATACTCGACCGAGGCCCGGGCGGCCGACTGGGAGCACGAACGCCGCTCGGTCACCGCCTCGCTCATCCCCCTCTTCTTCCCCCGGCGGGTGGCCGTGATCGGGGCAGAGCAGACCGAGACGGTTGCGGGCGGGCGACTGCTGCGCAACCTTGTGTTCGGCTCGTACACCGGCATCGTCTTCCCGGTCAACCCGGCCCGGGGGTTTGTCCACTCCATCAAGTCGTACCAGTCGGTGATGGACGTGCCGGACGATATCGACCTGGCCTTCGTCGCCGTGAGCCCGGAGGAATCGGTCGATGCCGTGACGGCGGCAGGCAAACGTGGTGCCAAGGCGGTGGTGGTGACCGGATGGAGCAACGAGGACCGGACCGCCTGGGAACAGACGCTGCTGCGGGCTGCCCGGAGAGCCGGAATGCGCATGCTCGGTCCCGACTCGGCCGGAATCGTGGTGACCAACGCCAAGGTCAGTCTCTTCGGCCATACCGGTGTCGCCGGGGTGCCGGCCGGTCCGGTGGCGGTGGCCACCCAGGGCGGTGCGCTGGCGGTGGCCATGCTGGCCGACGCCACCCGGCTCTCATCCGGCATATCGAGCTTCGTGTCGCTGGGCGATGCCGGCGACATCACCGCCAACGACCTCCTCATCTACTGGGAGGGCGACCCCGACACCTCCGTCATCGCCCTCTATGTCGAGTCGTTCGGAAACCCGCGCCGGTTCGGCCGTCTGGCGAGGCGGGTGGGCCGGACCAAGCCGATCGTGGCGATCAAAGGCGGGCGTATCGGGATCGACCCCGGCGCCGACGCCGAACACCGGGAAGCAGCCGTCGAGGCTCTCTTCCGCGCCTCGGGTGTGATCAGGGCGGAAACCATGACCGAGTTGTTCGACGTCGTCCAACTCCTGGCGATGCAGCCGCTGCCCGGAGGCCGGCGAGTGGCAGTGGTCGCAGATGCTGCCGGACCCGCCTCCCTGACGGCGGGGGCGCTGGAGGCCAACGGGCTGGTGTTGCCCGCCACCATCACGCTGGGCGACCGCACGGTGGCGAACCCGATCATCACCACCAACCTGACCGGAACCGCCAACGAGGTGACCCGGTCGGCGGAAGTGGACGCGGTCGTGATCGTCGATGTCCCCCAGATCGGGGTCGATCGCGAGCCCGCCACGCTCGCCGGTGATCGTGTGATCCCTGTGCTGACGGTGCGGATGGGCCAGGACGTCGCAGACGAGAGGCTTCCTGTTTATCGCTACCCGGAGCCGGCCTCGCGGGCCCTCGCCGCCGTGGTCCGCTACGCCGAGTGGCGCAACCGGCCGGAGGGGGACTTCCCGGAGTTTCCCGACGTGGATCGCCCCGGGGCGGCCGACTCCGTCCGCCGAGCGCTCAACCGGCTCGGAGTGGAGGGTGGCCCGCTCGAACCGGTCGAGGTTCGGGATCTGCTCGACAGATACCGGATCGGACAGGGCGAGCCCTCGGGGGACGGAGTGGAGGTGGCGGTATCGATGACCGAAGATGCGGTCTTCGGGCCGTTGATCGTGTTCCGGATGTCGGGCCCGATGGGCGAACTCTCGGGCGACCGCTCCTTCCGCATCAACCCCTTGCGCGAACTGGACGCAGTCCAGATGATCGATGAAGTGAGATCGGCTTCACTGCTGGCTTCGGACGCCGCTCGGGCGCTGCTGGCCGACCTCATTCTCAGGGTCTCGTTCCTGGTGGAGAACGCCCCGGAGATCATCACGCTGTCGCTCGATCCGATCCTGGCCGGATCCGACGGCATCGTCGTCCGCGGGGCGAGTGCCGTGGTTCGACCGCTGCCAGGCGCCTTCTCTCCCAGCCGCAAGGACGTTCCCGGCCGGATGTTGTGAGGGCTCGAGGCCCACGGTGGGGCTTCAGGCCTCTTCGTCTGGCTCGATGCCCAGTTCGACGAAGATGCGGTGCCGCTCTTCGTTGTACACCGCCTCGGTGACCGTGCCGGCGGCGTGGCGCTCGCTCAGGTCGCGGAACTGCTCCATCAGGGCGACCTCGTCGGGGGCGTCGTTGCCTTCGGCGGCGCCTTCACCCAGTGTCTGGCGACGGACGCGTTTGGCTTCTTGCCGCTCCTGGCGGGCTCGTTCCCTGGCTCGTTTCGCCATGCCCTCTCGACCGCGCTGTGCCATGTCAGCACCCCCCCGTCACTGGCTGAAGATTCCTCAGTGAACGAACAATCATCATCGATCGACCTCCTGTGGGCGACGGGCGACCGACCCGTCGTATCACCCCGCGACCACGATCCGACCGTCCGCCGGACAGGGTCGAGGCGCTCGATCTCACCTCAGCGCCTGCAAGGCGGTGTCAGTTCGCGCATTCGAGCAGCGGACTCCATGGAATGGCAGATGGAATCGCGAGGTCGAACGGTCGATCCCGGAGGACCGGCCTAGCGAGGCCCGGGCGCTTGCCCGGACCCCGAGAGTGTACCAGTCCCTGATCGGTTGCCCGGCGGGTGCCGGCGCGCCGCCTGCCCCCGCCGGCATTCTCCACACCACTGCAAAACGGTGGAAACGCTCCCGAAACACTGCCGGGTGATCCTGCCCCACCCAACGAGGAGGCAGTGATTGAAACGATTGAAGGCTGGCCTGGTGGCAATGGTCACCGGGTTGTCGGTACTGCTCATGCCGGTGGCGGCCTGGGCGACGAACGACCCGACCGGTGTGACCAAGAGCCCCTTCCCCCTCGGAGACGGTGAACAACTGGTCGATCGGGTACTCCACAACGAGGTAGGGCTCAACCTGCTCTGGATCGTGCTGGGCAGTGCGATGGTGATCTTCATGCAGGCCGGGTTTGCCCTGGTCGAGACGGGCTTCACCAGGGCCAAACACGCGGTCCATGTGGTGATGACCAACTTCGCCATCTTCGGCCTCGGAATGATCGGCTTCTTCACGGTGGGGTTTGCGCTCATGTTCGGGGCCGTGTCCGTCCCCGCCATCGGCTTCAACGAACCCCTCGGGGCGATGGTCGGCCTCGGTGAAGGGTGGGGCCTGTTCGGAACATCGGGGTTCTTCCTCACCGGAGGCGCCTACGACGTGTCGATCCTCGGCTTCTTCCTCTTCCAGGTGGCCTTCATGGACACCACGGCCACCATCCCCACGGGCTCGATGGCAGAACGCTGGAAGTTCTCCTCTTTCGTCTGGTGGGGTCTGTTCTGTGGCGCCGTCTACTACCCGCTCTATGGGGCCTGGGTGTGGGGAGGGGGATGGTTGAGCCAGCTCGGCTCCACCATGGGTCTCGGACACGGGGCAGTCGACTTCGCCGGGTCGGGAGTGGTCCACGCCATGGGGGGCATGGCCGCCCTGGCCGGGGCGATCGTGCTCGGCCCACGAATCGGCAAGTTCGACGCCAACGGCAAACCCCGCGCCATTCCCGGCCACGACATGCCGATGGCGATCCTTGGCACCTTGATCCTGCTGTTCGGATGGTTCGGCTTCAACGCCGCCTCCACCTTCGCAGCCAGTGACCTGCGCTTCACGGTGGTCGCCGCCAACACCGCCCTGGCGGCGGGCTTCGGAGCCACCACCGCCATGGTCGTGATGTGGCGGAAGTTCGGGAAGCCCGATCCCTCGATGTCGGCCAACGGGATGCTGGCAGGGTTGGTGGCGATCACTGCCCCCTGCGCCTTCGTCCAGCCGTGGGCGGCGGCGTTGATCGGAACGATCGCCGGAGTGGTGGTGGTCTACGCCGTCCTGATCGTCGAGCATCGATTCAAGATCGACGACCCGGTGGGGGCGGTCGCCGTTCACGGGATCAACGGGATCTGGGGGTTGCTGGCCCTGGGGCTGTTCGCAGATGGCAGCTACGGCGAAGGCTGGAATGGGATCGCCGGCGGCGTCACCGGTCTGTTCTATGGCGACGCCGGACAACTCATCGCCCAACTCGTCTCGATCGCAACGGTGATCGTGTTCGGGTTCGGGTTGTCGTACCTCTTCTTCTCGACCCAGCACCGGATCCAGGGGATTCGGTCGAAGGAGAGCGACGAGATCGGCGGTCTCGACCTACCCGAGATGGGGACGCTGGCCTACCCCGACTTCCTCGAGGCTCAGGGACCGGTGTTCATGACAACGGATGACCCGTCGCTCGAATCGGCGGCATCACTGCGAGCGGAGGTTGGACGATGAAACGAATCCAGGCGGTGGTGCGGCCGGAGAAGCTGGAGGCGGTGCAACACCGGCTTTCGGAGATCGGCTTTCACGGGATGATGGTGGTCGACGTCAGGGGCCACGGGTCGGAGTCGTCCAGCGTGGGTGAATACCGCGGCGCCACCTTCGCCATGTCGGTCAAGCACAAGCTGATGGTCGATCTGGTGGTGGAGGACGAGGAGGTGCCGGCGGCGATCGAGGCGATCTCCGCCGCCGCCCGCACCGGCAACGTCGGTGATGGTCTCATCTTCGTCATGGACGTCGCCGCCGTTTATCAGATCCGGACCGCCGCCGAGGGGAACGCGGCCTTACGCGAATGAGGTGGGGGTTCGGGGTGAGCAGGGGCGGGGCCGGTACGGTCCCGCCCTCTCATTCCGGGGGATATGGCTCGAAGCCCTCCCGCTCCTGGACCGATCGGACATAGGCGATGATGGCGGTCACCTGATCATCGGTCAGACCCGGGATCGGGGCCATGTCGCCGAAGTCCCAGTGATGGGCCGCCACTCCTTCACGAATCGCACGCCGGAAGGACTCGTCGGGATGGTGAGCTGGTTCGTACACGATCGAGAGCTGCGAGGGTCCGGCGGCGGTGCCGCGCAGGTCGGCTCCATGGCAGGCGGCGCACGAGGTCTGGTACCACTGCTCACCCACCTGCAGCATCGTGTCCTCGCTGGCACCGCCCCCACAGGCCGCCAGCGTCGACAGCACCGATGCCGCCAGCAGTCGAAGCACGGTTGGTGTTCTCATCTTTCCGACACCACCAGCACCCCCGTCATCCCTGCGTCCGCGTGACCCGGGACAGAACAGAAGAACTCGTACTCACCGGCGGGTAGACCCGGCACGCCGACGCTCGCCGACTCTCCTGGCTCGGCCGCCAGGTGGAGACCGATCCCCCGCACCACCAGGTCGTGGACCAGGGTTCCGCGGTTGTCCAGAGTCAGGTTGAAGCCGGAATCCGACGCCACCTCGACTCGCGACGGCTCGAACGAGAACTCGGTGGCGCTCACCGAGACCTCCGCCGCTCCGGGGATGGTCGATTCGGGCTGGAGTCGGCCGAAGCCACCCATCGGCCCGCCCATCCCGTGGCCGTCCATCATCCCGCCCATCCCGTGCCCATCCATCATGCCGGAGTTCCCGGTAGCGAAGGGTCGGTGGTGCGCAGACCCATCCAAACCGACACCGTGGGTGGCCACCATCCCCAACCCGCCGGTCGCCATGAGGATGATGGCGGCCCACAACAGGCTTCGCTGGGTCACGATGAGCTCACTTCCTGCTCAGGGCCGAGCGCCGCAACTCGAACTCCTCGAGGTCGATCTCTCCCCGGGCAAAACGTTCTTCGAGGATGTCAAGGGCCCGGCTGGGCCCGGCGGCGGCGGCCGGGGTCGAACCACCTTGTCGTACCGCCCACACCACCAGGGCGATCACGCCCCCCCAGAACAGGACCATGAACAACAGTCCGATCCAGGATCCGTCTCGCCATCCCCACATCATCATCATGCACCTCCGCACCGTTTGCGTCTCAACAGCCGGCCCGCGACAGCAGGCTACGACAGCCAACCGACTATCCGTTCCCTGGCATAGGGCCGTTCGGCCCGATTGGCGGAGCCTCTCTCAGACGTGGCTGCGGGCGGTGGACAGAACCCGACGCACCATCGGTTCGAAGACCTCGAGCGGTTCGGTGTCGTAGTCGGGGTCGAACGACACCTGGTCGTAGTCGGCGCAGAAGTCGGCGGCCGCCTGGAACCAGGGGTGGTCACGGTACCGATCACGACCGTTCGGGTCGCGACCGTAGTGGTGGGCGTAGTAGACCTCTTGGAAGACACCGTGGTGTTTGATGATCCAGTAGCTGCGATCCGAGACATAGGGCCGGAGCATCGCCGCCGCCACCTCGGAGTGGTTGGCGGGCGCCAGCACGTCGCCGACATCGTGGAGGAGGGCACAGACGATCATCTCCTCGTCCTCCCCCGCTCGCAGCGCCCGGGTGGCGGCCTGGAGGGAATGCTCGAACCGGGTCACCTGGTAGCCGGTCGGCTCATCCATCGCCCGGAGCCATCCGAGCACCCGGTCGGGGAATAAGGCGAGGTCGATGGCCTCCTGCTCGGCGAGTAGGCGGTAGTCGTCGGCGGTTCCCTCGGACATCCGGGTGAACGACACGGTCGGGATCGGTTCGAGAATCATGCCCTGATGTTGCCAGATGCCCGAGCCGGGCGGGGGCTCGACCAGGCCGGAGCGGCGCCGGCGGACCTGCGTCCAGTCGGGAGTATCCTGGGCTGGCGATGTCTGGTCGGTCCGATCACGTGGCGAGTCCCCCCGGGGACGAGACCCTCCCCGATCGACGTCGAACCGGCGGATGGTACCGGCAGTACCTGTCCGAGGCAGGAGCCGTCGCCGCCACGTTGGGGGTGGGATCATCCCTGATCCCGACCCTGGACCGTCCCGACGAAGGCTCCTTTGTCCGGGACGGTTTCGAACTCGTGTTCACCGAACGGGGACTGGAACAGGTCGAGCGCTTCGACAGCCTCGACGATCTGGTGTGGGCGGTGACTTGGGACATGTCCTTCGCCCTCGCCGTCGAGTACGAGTTCCACCATCGCCACCGGGGGGTTGACTCGCGCCGCCAGATGTTCGCCCACCAATTGGAGTTGCTGGCCCGCATCGGACCGGAGGCGGTCGCCCGAGGCGAGCAACGCCAGCAAGAGATCCTCCGGGACAACCCCTTCGACGACCAACTCGCCCGCCGGGCCGATCGATGGACTGAACTGATCGACTCCGGGATGCCTCGCGAGGAGGCGGTCGCCGTCGCCACCGCCGAGTTCCCTGCCTAACGGTCGGCTATTCCAGGACGACCGATACAGTGACCTCGTGATCGATCGGTTGCGTACCGCCGGAACCGTCTGCCTGGCAGGGATTGCCATCGCCGGGCTGCTTTCGATGCACGGGCTGGAGGCTTCGGTCACCCTGACCACGACCGCCCAGCATCACCCGACCGACCGGGCAACCCCGAACCATGGCGTGGTTGGGCTGTGCCTGTTCTTCGTTGGACTGGTCGGCACCGGCCTCGCCACCCGTGGCCTCAGCCGCCGAACGCCTGCACCGGCGGTCGGAGCCACCCGGTTTCCGCAGCGCTTCGTGGTGTCTCGGACACCGGTGGCACCGGTCCGCGCGCGCTCGATCGAGTTGTGCGTGCTGAGGGTCTAGACCCCGGGTCGCCCTCGTCCGTTCTTCTCGACTCAGGAGCATCACAGCCATGAACCACCCCAGA
>DAIOGO010000057.1:7784-10707 GCA_036745195.1 Actinomycetota bacterium
CATGGCCACCGACGAGCCCAATTCGATTGGACTGGCGGCCGGTGAGACCAAGGAACTCACCTGGCGATTCACGGCTCCCGGTACGGTCTTGATCGGATGCCACACACCGGGTCACTACGCCGCCGGGATGCGGGGCGAGGTCACCGTCGAGGGCTGACGACCGCGGAATCGAACTGATCTCTCGCAGGGGAAACCGGGGCGACATCGCCGGGTCGATGGAAATCCCCGGGTGGCAGCAGCGGCGGCTTCGACCGACTGGTCAGCCGGCGTCGCCCACCAGCTTGCGGTACTTCTCCAGGGCTTCGCGGTGGCCCTTCGCCCCCGAGCCCATCACCCCGCCGGTTCGAACCTCCTGGACCACCTGCTGGAGCCGGTCGAGGAGGCCGTGGACGTCATCCAACGGCCCGGCATCACTCACCCGCTGAACCGCCTCGAGCACCCTGCCGTAGTCCTTGCGGAACTGCTCGTACTCCTGCTCCAGCTCGAGGCGGGCTTCTTCGACGTTGTCTTTGGCCATTCACCGACGATACCCCATCGATCGGGAACGGTGAGAGCGCTGAACCGCCACCGCGGTCGGTTCGGATGCCGCACACCGTGTCACGACGCCGCCAGTCTGCGGGGCGGGTCACCATCCAGGGCTGAAGCCACAGCTGAATCAGATGATCTCCCGCACGTCACCGATCAGCGCAAACAGGCCGGCCAGGGCGATCGACAGCCAAACGGCCCGTACCACCAACCCGTACAGCCTCGTAGTGCGGACACGCTGCACCGGGTTGGTTGAACGTATCGCCACCCACACGGCAAGTACCACGGCAGTGACGCCGAGCACCGGCACCGCCTGAGGGAAACCTGCCAGCCCGAGGACGGGGAGGAGCCAGCGCCAGCGGCCGTTGGCCGTCCAGGACCCGGGCTGCCCAACCCAATCTACGAACGAACCGATGAGGAGGCCGAACACGCCCGGAAGGGCGATGAACAAAGCCACCGCCAACCAGGTCGGGCCGAGCAGGGTGAAGTCGACCCCCTCGGCATGGATCAGCATGGATCCCACCACCGCCGCAGAGGCGGCGCCGGTGGTGAAGCGTCGGAACCATTCCGAACCGATCAGCCACGGGGATACCAGAAGATAGGCGGAGGCACCGATGATGCCCACGCTTGCCCCGAGGACGAGCAGGTTGTAGGTGCCCGAGGGTGTGAACCGACCGATGACGAACCCGTCGTCGCTGGTAACCCCGATGACGCCCACCGGCGAGGTGAGCCGCAGGATGAACATGGCCAGGCGGCTGCCAACCCCGACCAGGATCACGCCGGCACCGATGCCTGCCACAGTGATCACCCGCAAACTCTCGACGTATCCTCGCTCCCCCGTCTCCTCAGGCCTGATTTCCAATGTTTCAACCTCCCGAATCCTTCTCTGAACCGACGATTCACGGGTGACCGGCGGGTGACATCGCCCGCCCCCAGCCTGGTGCCGGCTTCGAGTCCAGGGTTAGCATCGACTTCCCATGACGATCCGGCCCACGGCAGCGATGCAGTTCGGTTTGCGGATCCCCTCCTATGCCCCGCCCGGTCTCACCTACCAGAGCACACGCCACCTGCTCGACTACTGCCGCAGGGTCGATGCCGGTCCCTATCAGGACATCTGGGTCATCGACCATCTGCTCGTCTCCAAGGGCGTATATGGGGTTTCCTGGCTCGACTCACTGGCCACCCTCTCGGCGGCGGCGGCGGTCACCGAACGGGTCGGCCTGGGGACGGCTGCGCTGGTTCTCCCTCTCCGCCACCCGGTGATCCTGGCCAAGGAGATCGCTTCCCTCCACATGCTCTCCGGGGGGCGGTTTCGTTTTGGGGTGGCCGTTGGATGGGATCCGGAGGAGTTTGCCGCCACCGGGGTGCCCCTGCGGGAGCGAGGCAAACGAACGGATGAAGCCCTGGAACTCATCCGCCTCCTCCTCAACGAAGAGAACGTCCATTTCACAGGACGGTTCTGGCAGGTGGAGGGTCTCACCATCTATCCCCGGGTGCCACAGCCGCCCCCGGTGTGGATCGCCGGCGGCACCCTCACCCACGCCCCGGACACCCCCGACAAGCCCTACATCGCCCCGGGTGTGCTCGACCGGATCCTGGCCGCCGACGGCTGGATGGCAAGGTCCAGCGGGAGCGACCCCGGTGATGTCCGGCGGGACTGGCAGGTGGTCAAAGGCCATCTGACTGCCAACGGCCGCGATCCCGCCACCCTGACGTTTGGGGCCACCCAATTTCTCCACGTGGTTGAGGAGGGGAGCCGGGAACGGGCGCTCGACGAGCAGATGCCTCACTTCATCAGGATCATGGGTGGTCATCGCACCAGCGATGACCTGCAGGCGTCGTATCTGACCGGGACGATCGACGACATGCTCGAGACGATCTCCGGGCTGAAAGAGGCCGGGCTCGAGTATCTGATCCTCACCCCGCTGGTCGATGACCCCGATCAGTTGGAGCTGGTGACCAGGCACATCGTTGAGCCACTCACCGGCTGAAAAGACGGACGGTCACCTGTGTGAGCCACCCCGGTTGGCGGCCAGGATCGCCGCCCGGATGCGATCGGGGGTGGCGGGGACGGTACGAATCGAGACCCCGGTCGCGTCGCGGATGGCGTTGAGGATCGAGGGAGCGGTGGGGACCAGCGAGTGCTCACCGATCCCCTTGGCGCCGTAGGGGCCGAGGGGATCGTTCGACTCGATCAGGATGCTCACCACCTCGGGGACGTCTCCGATGGTTGGTATCAGGTAATCGTGGAGGTTCTCGGTGCGGCCCGGGCGGTAGTCCTCCATCAGCGCCAGTCCGATCCCCTGGGCGATCCCTCCCTCGATCTGGCCTTCCACCAGCATCGGGTTGACCGCCCGGCCAACGTCGTGGGCGGCCGTGATCCGCAGCAGCCGAACCG
>DAIOGO010000057.1:10807-13362 GCA_036745195.1 Actinomycetota bacterium
GCGTCGGCCGAGGCCCCGGCCAGCGCCAGCAACCGCTGCCGCAGCAGCCGGCCGGCGGCGAAGGCGGCGTTTCCGCTGATGAAGGTCTGGCGCGAGGCCGAGGTCTTGCCGGCGTCGGGGGTGAAGTCGGTGTCGGGACCGATCAGGTCGACAGACTGCAGCGATACCCCGAGCGCATCGGCGCAGATCTGACCGATGACCGTGTTGGCCCCCTGGCCGATATCGATCGCACCCTGATGGAGCACGACCCGGCCGCTGCGACTGACGCCGATCTTGATGGTGGAGGGGTTGGGGAGGGCGGTGTTGCCACACCCGTACCAGACCCCGGCCAGACCCACCCCGCGCCGGCGGGGTCCGGCGACGGAATTGGCCAGCAGCGCCTCCTGGCGGGCCCTGTCCCAAACCGGGCGGAGGGCGTCGAGACAATCGACATACCCCACCCCGGCGGTGAACACCTGGCCGGTCACCGTGGGTGCGCCGGCCACCAGGGCGTTGCGCCGCCGGAACTCGAGCCGGTCGAGACCCAGCGCGTCGGCCATCTCGTCGAACATGCACTCCTGGGCGATCGCCGCCTGGGGAACCCCGAACCCGCGGAACGCCCCCGAGGGCGGGTTGTTGGTGTGGACGGCGGCAGTCCGCGCTCGATATGCCTCATACCGATATGGTCCTCCGGCGTGGACCGGCACCCGGTTGGCCACCGTCGGCCCCCACGAGGCGTAGGCCCCGGTGTCGAAGACGGCGTCGACGTCGATCCCGACCAGCTTCCCGTCGAGGGAGGCTCCCAGCCGCACCGCGATCCGGGAGGGATGACGCTTGGTGGTCGACATCATCGACTCCGGCCTGGTGTACGTCATCCGCACCGGGCGACCGAGCCGCCAGGCAGCCAGCGCCAGCAGCGGTTGCACCGAAAGGTCGAGCTTTCCGCCGAATCCTCCGCCGACGGCGGTGGGCACGATTCTGACCTGAGAGGGATCGAGGGCCAGGATCTCGGCTACCTCGATCAGATCGAGGTGAGGGGTCTGGGTGGTGGCGTGGATCTCGATGCGGTCGCCAAACCGACGGGCGTGACCGGCTTCGGGCTCGATGTAGGCGTGTTCGACGAACCCCGTCGAGAACTCGCCCTCCATCACCACCGCCGATCTGGCGAGAGCGGCCTCGGCGTCTCCCTGCTGGACGAGACCCCGGATCAGGATGTTCTGCCGGCGATCGGGGTGGAGGAGGTGGGCGCCTTCGCCCATGGCCTCGCCGGGATCTGCGAGGTGGTCGAGCACGTCCCAGCGCACCGGGAACCGGTTGGGGTCGAACACCTCCATCGCTCCGGTCTCCCCCACCACCAGGGCGACCGCCTCGCCCCGAAACCGGGTCTCGCTCTCGGCCAGGACCGGCTGATCGGCCACATGGGCGATCACCCCGAACCGATTGCGACCCGGGATGTCGCCGGCTGTGAACACGGCCACGATCCCCGGGTTCGAGGTGAGATACCCATCGATGTCGCCAATCTCGAACCGGGATCGGGGATGCGGCGACCGAATGGCGCGGGCGACCAGGACATCTTCGGGGGTGATGTCGTCGCCGAACTTCTCGGTCCCCCGCACCTTGGCCGGGCCGTCGACCCGCGGGACCCTGGCCCCGACCGCCTTTCCCTCAGGAGCCTCGACGGGTTCCTCGTCGAACGCCGGGGCGGCGAGCACGGCGGTGATGATCTTGCGATATCCAGTACACCGACACAACACCCCGCCGAGGGCGTCGGCCACCGCCCGCTCGTCGGGGCTGGGATCCGAGGCCAGCAGCGCCGCCGCCGCCACCAACATGCCCGGGGTGCAGATCCCACATTGGGCGGCGCCGTGGTGGAGGAACGAGCGCTGCAGGCGCTCGATCCGACCCGATCGATCGAGCCCCTCGAGGGTTACGACGTCGTGACCGTCGAGACGGCCGATCGCCACCGTGCAGGCGTTGACCACTTCCCCGTCGAGCAACACCGAACAGGCTCCACAATCCCCCGCCTCGCAACCCACCTTGGTGGCAGTCAGTCCGAGGTGGTTCCGCAGCACATCGGTCAGACGCCGGAGTGGCGGCGCCTCCAGTTGGACCGCTTGCCCGTTGATCGTCAGGGCCAGCCTCATGGTTCCTCCCCGAGGCGGGCGAGAGCACGGCGGATCAGGGTGACGGCGGCGTCGAGGCGATAGCCGGCCGGTGCACGCACATCGTCGATCGGGCTGAGGACCGCGAGATGATCGGCGGTGACCACCGGTCCCGGGTCTTCCCCGATCGACCTTCCGACCAGCGCAGCCTCCAACGACTTCAATCTCTGCGCCACCGGTGAGCAGGCCCCCACCGCCACCCGGGCCTCGACGATGGTGCCGTCATCCGACACCTCGATGGCCGCCGCCACCATCACGATCGAAATGACCAGATAGCGGCGGGCCCCGAGCTTGAGGAAGTCCGACCGGCGCTCCCCCGCCGACCGGGGAACGACCACTGCCGTCAACAGCTCAGCGGGGAGAAGGGCGGTCCGGCGGTACCCGGTGACGAAGTCGGCGAGCGGAAGGGTTCGG
>DAIOGO010000057.1:13462-16357 GCA_036745195.1 Actinomycetota bacterium
CACCGCCTCCTCGACCGAATCGACCTCCCGGGAGCATAAAACACCATCTGCGGAGCCCGCCGGACCGGGCCGCCACCGGCCACCGGGATTAGGCTCGCCGCGGTCCACTCGGGAGGTCACATGGAGATTCGCAAACTGGTCACCATGATCGACGAGGTGCGCCTCGAGATGGGCCTACCGGTCGATCCGGCGATCCGCCGGGTCATCGCCGCGGCGGTTCTCACCAACCCCTTCGCCGGCAGGTACGTCGAGGATCTCTCTGAGCTGATCGAGGCGTCCGTCGATCTCTCCACCCTTCTCTCGAAGACAGCAGTCTCGCAGTTGGGCGGAGCACCGGTTCACAGCTACGGCAAGGGTGCGATCGTCGGGAGCCGGGGAGAGTTGGAGCACGCCGCCGCCCTGCTCCACCCCAAATTCGGCAATCCCCTCCGGGAGGCGTGCGGAGGCGGCAAGGCCATCATCCCCTCGACCAAGAAGCGGGGCGGGCCCGGCACTCCCCTCGACATTCCGCTCCACTTCAAGGACGCCGCATTCGTCCGCAGTCACTTCGATGCTGTCGAACTGCGGGTGGTGGATGCACCCTCCGATGACGAGATCGTGCTGGCGGTGGCGGTGACCGACGGCGGAAGGCCCCATCCCAGGGTCGGGGGGCTGGCGGTCGATGAGATCCTCGGAGAGGACGGGTTGCGATGAGCGACCTGGTGATCCGCAACATCGGGACCATCGTCACCGGCGACCTCGACCGGCCGATCGCAGAGGGCGACACCATCGTCGTGCGCGACGGGAAGATCGCGCAGATCGGATTGGAGGCGGGGGGAGAACCCGGTGGACGGGTGATCGACGCCGCCGGCGCCACCGTCCTGCCCGGGTTGTGCGACAACCACATCCATCCCGTGATCGGGGATTACACCCCCCGCCAGCGCCAGGTCGACTTCATCGAGTCGAGCCTTCACGGCGGGGTCACAACGATGCTCTCCGCCGGCGAACCACACACGCCGGGCCGCCCCACCGATCCGGTCGGGGTCAAGGCGCTCACCATCCTCGCCCACAAGTCCTTTTCAAAGCTCCGCCCGGCCGGGGTCAAGGTCCACGCCGGGGCGGTGATGCTCGAACCCGGCCTCACCCAGGAGGACTTCGCCGAGATGGCGCGGGCCGGAGTCAGGCTGGTGGCCGAGATCGGGATCTCCGGAGTCAAGGATCCGGTGGAAGCCGCCATGATGACTCGCTGGGCGCAGGCACTCGGGATGCGGGTGATGGTTCACACCGGGGGTGCTTCGATCCCCGGCAGCGGGGTGATCGGGGCCGACTTCGTGATCCAGGTCCAACCCGACGTCGCCGGCCACGTCAACGGCGGGCCCACCGCCCTCCCCCTGGCGGAGGTGGAGCGGATCCTCGACGAGACGACCGCCAGGATCGAGCTGGTTCACAACGGCAACGTCAAGGCGGCCGCCGCCGTGGCCAGGCTCGCGGCCGAACGGGGAGAGCTCGCCCGGGTCGTGATCGGGACCGACAGCCCGGCCGGGTCGGGTGTGCAGCCGCTCGGAATCCTCCGGGTGATGAGCTGGGTGGCATCCCTCGCCGGGGTGCCTCCCGAGGCGGTGGTGGCGATGGCGACCGGAAACACCGCCGCCCTCCATGGGCTCGACTGCGGCGTGATCGCGACCGGACGCGACGCCGATCTGGTGGTGGTGGATGCGCCCCTCGGCAGCCAGGCCAGCGACGCTCTCGGCGCCCTCACCATCGGCGACACACTGGCAGTGGCGGCAGTGGTCATCGACGGGATCTGTCTCCTCACCAAGAGCCGCAACACGCCGCCCCCGACCCGCCCGGTGGCAGTCAGCGGCTGACGCAGGCATACACGGCCCCGGGATGTGCCATTCGCCGGGTGCCGTTGGTGCCGATTTTGGACACGGTCCACAATCGTTCAAGATGGTCACGTGATGCCCCCGACGCCCTCCGAGCCGGCAGAACTGCTCCGTGGCCGAGGGCTTCAGGTCACAGCCCAGCGGATCGCCGTCCTGAAGGCGGCGGCGACCCACCCGCACAGCACCGCCGACGACCTCGCCGAGGTGGTACGGGGCGAGATCGGATCCATCTCCCGCCAGGCTGTCTACGACTCACTTGGCGTGCTCGTGGATCGCGGGCTCCTGCGGCGGATCGAACCTGCCGGATCCGCCACCCGCTACGAGCACCGGGTGGACGACAACCACCACCACCTCGTCTGCCGGGACTGCGGCACGATCGTGGACGTCGCCTGCGCCTCCAGCCGGGCGCCCTGTCTCGACTTTCTCGATGCCCAAGGCTTCGCAATCGACGAAGTGGAGATCATCTACTGGGGCCATTGCCCCGAATGTGCCGCGGTTGCAGCCGCAACCGAGCCTTTCAGCGAATAGCTTCGAAGTCAGGACAAGAAGAGGAGAGAGAATGAGCAACGAAGAGCACGGAACCGTCGCCACCAGCGACGAGCGTTCCGCCGCCAAATGCCCGGTGATGCACACCGATCACCAGGCGACAGGGACCACCGCCAACCAGCACTGGTGGCCCAACCAGCTGAATCTGCGCATCCTGCGTCAGAACCACCCGGGTGCCGACCCGATGGGCGGGGACTTCGATTATGCATCGGAGTTCATGAGCCTCGACTTCGACGAGCTGGCCCGTGACGTCGACGCCCTCATGACCAACTCTCAGCCGTGGTGGCCCGCCGACTACGGCCACTACGGGCCGTTCTTCATCCGCATGACGTGGCATGCCGCCGGCACCTACCGCACCCTCGACGGTCGCGGTGGCGGCGGTGCGGGGGCCCAGCGGTTCGCCCCGCTCAACAGCTGGCCCGACAACGCCAACCTCGACAAGGCCCGCCGTCTGCTGTGGCCGATCAAGCAGAAGTACGGCCGC
>DAIOGO010000058.1:0-16315 GCA_036745195.1 Actinomycetota bacterium
GCATCAACCGCACCTCGTGCACCTGATCCCACTCGACCAGGGTCACCACCAGGCCTTCGTTGCCCGCCCGGGCCGTCCGTCCCGAGCGGTGGAGATAGGTCTTGCCGTCGCTGGGAGGGTCATAGTGGACGACCAGGTCGAGGCCATCGACATGGAGGCCCCGGGCGGCGACATTGGTGGCGACGAGGACGGTGGTGCGTCCCGAATGGAGCTGGCTGAGAGTCTTCTCACGTTTGTCCTGCGGGATGTCGCCATGGATGGCCTTGGCGTCCACTCCCAGTTCGCGCAGGTCCTCGGCCGCCCGGTCACAGTTCCTCTTGGTCTGCACGAACACGATCGTCCGAGCCACCTGCTTGGAGATGCGAGCCACCACCCGTGGTTTGTCCATGTGGTGAACCTCCAGGAAGCGGTGTTCGGAGGTCTCGACGGTGGTCGATTCGGAGACGACCTCGTGATAGACGGGGTCGCCCAGGTAACTGTTGACGAGGGACTGCACGCGCTGATCGAGGGTGGCGGAGAAGAGCATCACCTGGGCTGCCTTGCTCACCGTTCGCATCACTCCGTGCACCTGCGGAAGGAAGCCCATGTTCGCCATCTCGTCGGCTTCGTCGATCACCACCGTCTGGATCTGAGAGAGATCGATCGCCTTGCGCTCCAGAAGGTCGATGAGCCGCCCCGGGGTCGCCACCACCAACTCCACCCCGCGCTCGAGCAACGACATCTGGCTGCGGATGGGTGCGCCCCCGTAGACGGTCACCAACCCGAGGCCCCGGGCCGAGAGGAAGGGGCTGAGTGCCTCTGCCACCTGGACGCACAGCTCACGGGTCGGCACCAGGATCAGGGCTCTCGGCATCCTGGGCTGGGCCTTGGCGATCGAGTCGACGATCGGAAGCCCGAAGGCCAGCGTCTTGCCGGAGCCGGTCTGGGCCTTGCCGCACACATCGCGGCCGGCGATCACATCCGGGATCGTGATCTGTTGGATCGGAAAGGGGGTCATGATCCCCCGCTCGGCGAGCACGTCAACGGTGGTCGCGCTGAGGCCGAGGTCGGCGAAGGTGGTGGTGAGGGCGTCCGTAAAACACTCCAGTCGAAGGTCCGTCCGGCGGGACGGTTGAGCGGGACGGGGGTCTGTGCCCCGGTCGACGATCAGGTTACTCCACCGGCCCCCTCTAGCCCTTATCCGACTACCCGCGGAATCTCCGTCCCGACGCCGCCACCTCGACCAGGATCGGCGCCGGGGCGAAGCGGGGACCGAACCGCTTCTCGTATCGCCGGAGCGAGTCGACCACGGTGGCCGCCCCCAGGGTGTCGATCCAGTGGAACGGCCCTCCCCGGAAGGGGGGAAAGCCCACCCCGAACACTGCCCCCACATCGCCATCGCGGGCGCTGCGCAGGATGCCATCTTCGAGACAGCGGGCCGCCTCGTTGACGAACTGGAGGCTGATCCGCTCCTGGATCTCGTCGCGCTTCATGTTGCGCCGGGGCGGTGCGTCGATCACCGCATACACGGACTCGTCGACCCCCTTTCGTTCCCCGTCTTCGTAGCGATAGAAGCCTCTGCCGTTCTTGCGGCCCTTGCGGTCGTCGGCCACCAAGCCCCCCATCGTGTCCGGTCCCTTCATCCTCTCCCCGAATGCTTCGACCATGATCTTGGCGATCTTGGCTCCGACGTCGATCCCCACCTCGTCCGCGAGGAGCAGGGGTCCCACCGGGAAACCCCAGGCCACCATCGCCTCGTCGATGGCGTCCACCGCCACCCCTTCCGACAGGAGATACATCGCCTCGTTCGAGTACGGGCCGAGTACCCGCGACGTGTAGAAGCCAGTCCCGTCGTTCACGACGATGACCGTCTTTCCCTGGCGGCGGCCGAACTCGACAGCGATGGCGGTCGTTCGGGGTGATGTCTGCGGCGTCACCACCACCTCCAGCAACGGCATCTTCTCGACCGGCGAGAAGTAGTGCATCCCGATGACGTCCTCGGGGTGGGAGACCGCCTCGGCGATGGCGGCGATCGGGAGAGAGGAGGTGTTGGTGGCGAGCACCGTGCCCGCCGGGACCACCTCATCGGCCTGGGCGAGGATCTCCCGCTTGAGTGACAGGTCTTCGAAGACCGCCTCGATCACCAGGTCGGTGGCGCCAAAGCCGGCCCACTCGGTGGTGGCGGTCACCTTGAGCATGGCCCGCTCGCCTTCGAACTCGGTGAGGCGGCGGCGTTTCACCCGTCCGTCCACGTACTTGCGGACATACCCCAGACCCCGGCCCATCCCGGCGGCGTCCACTTCCTTGATGCGAACCGTGGCTCCGGCGTTCACGGCGGAGACGGCGGCGATGCCACCCCCCATCAGCCCTCCTCCGAGGACGGCCACCCGTTCCACCGCCGGAACCGGGTCCGGCGAATACGACTCCTTCTCCAGTTCGCGTTGCGAGAAGAAGAGGGAACGGAGGGCGAGCGACTCCGGAGAGACCACCAACTCGCCGAAGAACCTGGCTTCGGCGGCGAACCCGGCCTCCGGCCCGTCCTGGAGGCCGATCTTGATCGCCTCGAGCGCCTTGAGCGGAGCCGGGTAGTTGCCCTTGGTCTCGGAGAGAACCTTGTCCCGCGCCTTCTTGAACATCACCCCGCGTCCCACCGCGTTGCGCTCGATGGCGAAGCGCTGGACGCGCTCCATCGAACTGCGGCCGGGTCGTGGTTTGGCAGCGCCCGCCGCCCGCTCGGTGGCGAGGGCAAGCAGCATTTCCCTGGGCACCACCTCGTCGACCAGGCCCAGCTTGCGGGCCTTGCGCCCATCGACCGAACGACCGGTGAGGATCAGGTCGAGGGCGGCTGCCACCCCGATCAGACGGGGGAGGCGGACGGTGCCGCCGCCGGCGGGGAGGATCCCGAGCTGTACCTCGGGCTGACCCAACTGGGTGCGAGGGTTGTCGGTGGCGAGCCGCATCGAGCCGCACAACGCCAGTTCCAGGCCGCCGCCCAGAGCGGCGCCGTCGATCGCCATCACCAGCGGCTTACCGGCCTCGAGGTGCAGCGCTTCGAGCCGGGCGAACATCGCCTGACCCTGGGCGATCGCCGCGGTGGCGGCCCCGGCTTCGGTGAGCGAGGCGAACCAGCGGATGTCGGCGCCGACCAGGAAGTCCTTCTTGGCCGAGCCGAACACCACTCCCCGGATGCCGGGATCGGACTCCAACCGTCCGATGATCGTCTCGAAGTCGGCGAAGATGGCGGGGCCGAGGGTGTTGACCGAATCGTCGGATCGATTCATCAGCACCACGGCGACGCCATCGGTCACTTCGAAGTCGAAATGTTCGAGCGTGGTCATGGCCGCTCCAACACCACGGCCGCCCCGAGCCCGCCCGCCGCACACTGCGTGACGAGGGCGCTGCCCCGGTCGCGACGTTGCAGTTCCCGGGCGGCGGTGAGGATCTGTCTGGCCCCGGTGGCGGCGAAGGGGTGCCCGAGGCTGATCGAGCCCCCGTAGAGATTCAGCTTCTCGTCGGGGATGACACCCACCGCCCTATCCCGACCGAGGTGGGTGCGGGCGAATTCGTCCGAGGCCAGCGCCCGGGTCACCGACAGCACCTGGGCGGCGAACGCCTCGTGGATGTCGATCATGTCGATGCCGGCGAGATCGAGCCCGGCCCGGTCGAGGGCAAGCGGAACCGCAAAGGCTGGACCGATGAGGAGTTGCCAGCGGGGGTCGACCGCGCTGAAGGCGTACGAGCGGAGAAAGGCGAGCGGCTCGAACCCGGCGGCTGCGGCCGTCTTCTCCTCCATCAGCAAGAGGGCGGAGGCACCATCGGTGAGGGGAGAGGCGTTGCCGGCGGTCACGGTCCCGTAGCGCTTGTCGAAGACGGGTCGCAGCGAGGCGAGCTTCTCGAGCGTGGAGTCGGCCCGGGGGATGTTGTCGCGCGAGACCGTCCGGCTGTATTTGGGAGGGATGGCCAGCGTCATCACCTCGCGGTCGTACACCCCCTTCTCCCAAGCCTCTACCGCCTTCTGATGCGAACGGAAGGCAAAGGCATCCTGGTCCGCCCGGCTGATGCCGTTCATCCGTGCCATCTTCTCGGCGCCGTCACCCATCGTTTCGCCGGTGGATCGCTCGGCGATGGCGGGTGGATTGGGGAGGAGGTCCTTGGGGCGAATCGCCGCGATCGCCCTGGCCCGTTTGACCGGGTCCTTGGCACTGCGGGCGCGCATCATCACTTCGACGAACTCCTCGGAGAACATGACCGGGGGCTTGGAGAGCGAGTCGGCTCCACCGGTGATCACCACCTCGGCCTCGCCGAGGAGGATCGCCTGGGCCCCGTCGACGAAGGACTGGGTGGAGGTGGCACAGGCCCTGGTCACCGAGTAGGCGTCGACGGTGTCGGGGAGATCGCAGGCGAGCACCAGTTCCCGGGCGATGTTGGGGGCGGAGACGTCCTGGATGACGCTGCCGTACACCACCCGATCGATGCGGTCCGGGTCGATCCCGGAGCGCTGGATCATCTCGCTCACCACCGCCTCCGCCAACTGGAGGGTGGTCATCGTCGCCAGTTCCGTCCCCGACTTGGCGAACGGGGTACGAAGCCCGTCGACGATGGCCACCCGTCGGCCCTGGACGACTCCCGGTGTGCTCTTGGCCATGGCAACAGCTCCTCTTTGAGTGATCGTACAAAGATTGTGGCACACCAACCGGCAGTCGGCACCACTGCCCGGATTTCCCGGGTTTCACTCGGTGGTGGGAGCGCTACGCTCTGTGATCGAGAGGGTTTCGGGAGCTCTGGGGCCCGCGAGTAGGAGAGAGTGGGAATGAGACTCAAGCGGCGTTTGATGCTGCTGGTGACGATGCTGGCTCTGCTGGCGGTGGCGATCCCACCGGCCGGTGCCATCACCAACGGCGAACTCGATGGCGACGGCCACCCACACGTGGTGCTGATCCTGATGGAAGTCGACAACGAACCGGCCTTCCGGTGTTCCGGGACGTTGATCGCCCCGACCTTCGTGCTGACCGCCGGTCACTGCACCAACGGGTACCCCGACGATGTCTTCAGCGGGATGAGGATCTTCCTCGACTCGGATGTCGACGGTGGACGGGGTATAACCAATAACTATCCGTTTGGCGGTGGCAACACGGTCGAAGCGCTGCGGTGGGCGGCCCATCCGCTCTATGAGACTGCCCCCTTCTTCGTCCACGATGTGGGCATGATCGAACTGGCCCGCCCGGTGGTGCTTCCGGAGTACGGCGAACTGCCCGCCATCGACTCGCTCGACCAACTGGCCACCAAGCGGGGCAAGCAGAACCAGACCTTCACCGCGGTGGGGTATGGCCTCCAGCAGATCAACCCGGTGTTCGTCCAGGGCGCCCGGGTGCGGATGGTGGCCTATCCCAAGTTGAACATGATCAACGCTCCCGGGTTCACCGGCGACTACTCGCTGTTGCTGTCGAACAACCACTCGACCGGCGGCACCTGCTTCGGTGACTCGGGCGGGGCCAACTTCCTCGGCGACTCCAACGTCGTGGCGGCGGTGACCTCGTTCGGGATCAACGGCAACTGCGCCGGGACCGGTGGAGTGTTCCGGACCGACCGTGAGAACGTCCAGGAGTTCATCCACGACTTCATGAACCACACTCAATCCTGACGCGTCGAATCAGGAGCGAGAACGGGGCCCCAACGGGCCCCGTTCTCGCGTCCGATCACCGTGCCGGGATCGCCCCGAGTTTGCCGGCGTGGTAGTCCTCGAAGGCCTGACGGATCTCGTCCTGGGTGTTCATAACGAACGGCCCGTACCAGGCGATCTGCTCGCGGATCGGGAGGCCGCCGAGGATGAGCACATCGAGTTCCGGGCTGCGCGACTCCTGTCGACCGTCGGCCGCCATCACCAGTCCCCGGCCCGGTTGGAACACGATCAACTGGCCGGCCGAGGCGGGGCGGCCCTCGGGGCCGAACGACCCTCGACCCGACAGGACGTATACGAGGGCGTTGAAGTCGGTTCTCCACGGGAGCGCCAGCCTCCCACCGGGATGGATGGTGGCGTGGATCATCGTCATCGGGGTATGGGTCGAACCCGGTCCCCGATGGGTGTCGAGGTCGCCGGCGATGAGTCGCACCAGGCTGGCTCCGTCGGGCGAGGTGAGCAGGGTGACACGGTCTCCTCGGAGGTCCTGATAGCGGGGGGCCAGGTATTTGTCGGCGGCCGGTAGGTTCACCCACAGTTGAAACCCGTGGAACAACCCGCCGCTCGTCACCAGCCATTCGGGTGGTGTCTCGATGTGGAGGATCCCCGATCCGGCGGTCATCCACTGGGTGTCGCCATTTGTGATCACCCCACCCCCGCCGTTGGAGTCCTGGTGCTCCATCACCCCATCGATCATGTAGGTGACGGTCTCGAACCCGCGATGAGGGTGCCAGGGAGTGCCCTTCGGCTCACCCGGGGCGTACTCGACCTCTCCCATCTGGTCGAGGTGCACGAACGGGTCGAGGTCACGCAGGTCGACCCCGGCAAACGCCCGCCGCACCGGGAACCCCTCGCCTTCGAACCCGCTCGGGGCGGTGGTCACCGACTTCACGCCTCGCATGTATTCCACACCGGGTTCGGTGATGCGGGGCAGGGCGAGGAGATTGGGGGCTTGGATGGCGGGCATGGTCACTCCGGATTCGATTGCATGATGCAACGAACTGAGGCGAGCGGGTATTCCGCCCTCAGCTGAGGATGGCGAAGGGGATGGCCAGCAGCAGGGAGGCGCCGCCGCCCAGCATCAACCTGGTCGGGGTGAACGGGTCCGGATACCGGAGTCCGAAACCCGGTTCGACGTACCCGATGCCTCCCACGAGGACGGCGAGGATGCCAACCGCCATCAGCAATCCGAACAGCACCCCGGCCACCACCGGCACGAACACCGAGATGGCCACCACCGCCGCCAGCGATGCCCACAGCGGCCAGCCGCGGGGGATGCGGTCGAGGAGACGTCTCCCCTCCTCGATGAGGGGGGCCGCCTCTTCGCGGACGTCGCTCTTCAGGACCTGTGAGCGGCTCGGCCCGGGGTCCACCTTGGGTTTGGCCGGTTCCTCCTTGCGGAAGGCTGGGTGCTCGGGCTGCTGCCGTCTCCGCGAGGGGCGCTCCTGACGCCGGTAGGTCTTTGTCTCGTCGAGGAACCTGTCCCGTTCGGTCAGGTCGAGATACACCTTCTCCTCCTCGATGTCGAGCACGATCCACTGGTCGCTCTCCGACATCCCGATCTGGTACAGCTTCCACTCGCCCAGCGGGGTCTCCCCGGTGGCGAGGCTGAGCACCCCCATCTCCACCCGGACGACCGCCGGCATCACCTGGGCGTCGCCTTCCAGTTGCAGCTTCCCGTAATAGACCGTCATCTCGATGACATTGTGGCCTCCACACACCACAAGTCCAGGGATTGAGTTGTGGCCCCCCGTCACCTGTCCTGTCACAGGCCACCGGTCTACCAAGTTCAAGGTTCAGAGTTCAAAGTCCAAACCCCCGACCTGCAACCTTGAACTTTGAACTTTGAACCCTCCAGGTTCCTTCTTCCTTCTTCCTTCTTCCTTCTTCCTTCTTCGTTCTTCCTTCTTCCTTCTTCGTTGATCGTTGATCGTTCATCGTCCCTCCCCCTCCGGGCACAGCGGTACTCTGCCCCCCATGAGACCGACCGTTGCGATTCTCGGTATGGGGGCGATGGGGGAGGCCACCGCTCGCGGGTTGCTGGCCGCCGGTTGGGAGCGGACCGAACTCTCGGCCGCCGTGCGCCGCGAGACCCGTCTCCATGACATCGAGACCAGACTGGGGATCGACTGTCACCTGGAGCCGGTGGCGGCCATCGCCGGGAGTTCGGTTGTGGTGGTAGCCGTCAAGCCGCGCGATGTCGCAGGACTGCTCAAGCAGATCTCGTCGTCGGTCGCCGCCAACCAGGTGGTGGTGTCGCTGGTGGCCGGGGTTCCAATCGCCGTCTACGAGCGGGCGTTGCCCGGTGTCCCGGTGGTGAGGGCGATGCCCAACACCGCATCGTTGGTGCGGGAGGGAGTCACCGCCATCGCCGCCGGCCAGCACACCAACGTCGATCTGCTGGCCCGGACCCGTCGGGTGCTGGAGGCGGTGGGGCCGGTCGAGGTGATGGACGAGTCGCTCCTCGACGCGGTGACCGCCGTCTCCGGGAGCGGTCCCGCCTACCTGTTCCTGCTGGCCGAGGCCCTGACCGAGGCGGCCCTGCGCGAGGGGTTGCCGCGGGACATCGCCGAGGCCCTGGTTCATCAGACGGTGAAAGGCGCCGGTCACCTCCTGACCGAGACCAACCTCAAACCGGCCGAACTGCGTGCCCAGGTCACCTCCCCGGGCGGGACCACCGCCGCCGCCATGCACGTTCTCGAGGAGAGGGGATTCCGGGCGCTGGTGGAGGATGCGGTCCGGGCCGCCGCCCAGCGATCCCGCGAGATGGGGGCGGCCGCCGGGGAGGAGGCGTGAGCGCCTTCTCGAGGGCGGTGCTCACCGCCACCCGCAACCCGGCGGTGGCCAGGACCATCACCGGAACCCGGCCGGGGCGCGCCGTCGCCCACCGGTTCGTGGCAGGCGACGACCTCGCCCACGCCATCCCTGCCGCCACCGCCCTCAACGGGCGCGGGCTGACAGTCTCGCTCGACCTGTTGGGTGAGGAAGTGCACGATGCCCCTACCGCCGTCGCCGCCCTCGACGGCTACCTCGCCTCCATCGCCCGGATCGGTGCACACGAGGTCGACGCCAACGTCTCGGTCAAGCTCACCCAGCTCGGGTTGGCGTTCGACCGGGCACTGGCCGCCGATGCAGTCGATCACCTGGCGCAGGCGGCCAAGGGGGTGGGAACGACGGTCACCATCGACATGGAGGACAGCCGTTTCACCGAGGCCACGGTCGACATCTACGCCGACGCCCAGGCCCGCCACGGCAACCTCGGCGTGTGCCTGCAGTCCTACCTCCGGCGCAGCCCCGAGGATCTCGATCGGCTGATACCGCTCGGAGGCCACATCCGGCTGTGCAAGGGGGCGTATGTCGAGCCCGAATCGATCGCGTTCCAGGGCAAGGACGAGGTCGATGAGGCCTTTCGCCGGCTGCTGGGGCGTCTCATGGCCGCCGAAACGGTCAAACCCGCCATCGCCACCCACGACTCGGCGTTGATCGACCTGGCCAAGTCGCTCGGCGCCAACCGCCGGTCGCCGTGGGAGTTCCAGATGTTGTACGGGGTGCGCACCGTCCTCCAGACGGCGTTGGCGGGCGAGGGGTATTCGATGCGGATCTATCTCCCCTTCGGGAGCGAGTGGTACCCCTACCTCACCCGCCGTCTGGCCGAGCGCCCCGCCAACGCCCTCTTCTTCCTGCGAGCACTGGTCGGGAGGGACTGAAGAGCGTTCTTATGCGGTGAGATGGCAGAAAACTGCTCGATTACCACATAAAAACGCTCCTGGGCACCTGCTCGACCCCTTGAGCAGGGTGGATTCGACCCGACAAGAGATCCATGCGTCGTGCGACACGGATGTCCGGCATATTGTCTTTGCTGATCCTGCTCTCGCTGGCAGTGCTGGTGATGGTCGAGGTCACGGCCGAGGGCCCCTTCCCGGGTGTGCCTCCCACCCTCGAGTACCGGCTGCCCCTCCCCTGGCGGTAGCGGCCGCCGGCGGATGAACCCTACGATTTGCCGGCTCGGCACCCCGTCGCACTCTGGTCATCCCGCCGGCCGTCGGTGATGTAGCCTCCCGACGATGGCCGTCGACACCGAGATCAAGCCCGCCAACCGCAAGGAGCTCCCTTCCCGAATCCTGATGGCAGTCGGGGTGGCCGCCGGTCTCGGCACGCTGTTCATGTGGTTCCTGGGAACACTCCCGGGCAAGTACGAGCCCGAGGTGGGTCGGGAGGTATTCGGCAACGTCCCCCATGCCTTGGAGGCGGTCTTCTACGTCGCCACCGCCGCCAGCCTGACGGCGTGCTTCTACCTCTTCTCGCTCCGCGCTCGGAACTGGTCGCGGGGCCAGGCCGACCACCGGACCGGGGATTGGGGCGCCCGGTTCCGGCGCCTGGAGCAGGGCCTGCGCATGAAGACCCTGCTGCGCGATCGCCAGGCCGGGTTGATGCACTCGATGGTCTACTTCGGCTTCCTCGTCCTGTTCCTGGGCACGGTGACTCTCGAGATCGACCACCTCCTTCCCAATCGGTTCAAGTTCCTCGAGGGCGGCTTCTACCTGGGCTACTCCTTCGTCCTCGACCTGGCCGCCCTGGTCTACCTGGGGGGTCTGGCCTGGGCCTTCGCCCGTCGTTACCTGCAGCGACCGTGGCGGCTGAGATCCAAGACCAAGCCGGAGGACTTCTGGATCCTGACGCTGCTCACCGTGATCGGCATCACCGGTCTGCTCACCGAGGGAGCCCGCATCGCCGTGATGGACCGGCCGGATTTCGAGGTGTGGAGCTTCATCGGGTACCCGCTCTCGGCGTTGTTCGAGCCGTCCGCCGCCTCCACCTGGCATCGGATCTTCTGGACCGGCCACGCCGCCGCCTTCATGGCATTCCTGCTCGTCCTGCCCACCACCAAACTTCGCCACATGGTGACGTCGCCGGCCAACATGTTCCTCTCGCCCAAGGACCGACCCAAGGGGGCGATGAAGCCGATCGCCAACCTGATGGAGGCCGAGGACATCGACGTGATCGGTGCCGCCTCCATCGCCGAGTTCAGCTGGAAGCAATTGTTCGACACCGATGCCTGCACGATCTGCGGCCGTTGTACCTCGGTTTGCCCGGCCAACATCACCGGCAAGCCGCTCGACCCCCGGGAGATCGTCCTCAAGACGGGTGAGGTGATGGCAATGTCGGGCTCGCCAACGGTGTCCCCGCCGGTGGGCCTCGCTCCGGGCATCACCATCTCAGGCGATCGGGTCCTGGATCGGGTCCAGCCGGAGGAGGTGTGGTCGTGCACCACCTGCCGGGCGTGTGACGAGATCTGCCCCGTCAATATCGAGATCCTCGACAAGATCCTCGACATGCGCCGCTACCTGGCGCTGATGGAGTCGAAGTTCCCCACCGAGCTGGGCAAGGCGTTCATGGCGATGGAGAACCAGGGCAATCCGTGGGGCCTGGGACAGCAGAACCGGGCGGACTGGACCAAGAAGCTCGACTTCCCGGTTCCGCTGTTGGGCGTCGACGTCGAGCGAGCCGAGTATCTGTGGTTCGTCGGTTGCGCCGGCAGCTTCGACGATCGCAACCAGGCAGTGACGATCGCCCTCGCCAAGTTGCTGCACGAGGCCGGCATCGACTTCGCCATCCTCGGCCCCCGCGAGACGTGCAACGGAGACCCGGCTCGCCGGGCCGGCAACGAGTACGTCTGGCAGCAGCTCGCCCTGCAGAACGTCGAGAGCTTCGACGAATTGGGCGTCAAGAAGGTGATCACCCAGTGCCCGCACTGCTTCAACACCCTCGCCAACGAGTACCCGCAGATGGGTGGCAACTACGAGGTCGTCCACCACACCCAGCTTCTCGCCGAGCTGATCCGGCAGGACCGGGTGACCGCCACCGGGTCGCGGGGCGGGTCCACCAAGGTGACGTATCACGACCCGTGTTATCTCGGGCGGCACAACGACATCTACCTGGCACCGCGCGAGGTGGTGGCGGCGTCGGGCGACGTCGACCTGGTGGAAATGCCCCGGCATGGCACCCGCGGCCTCTGCTGTGGAGCCGGGGGAGCCCGGTTCTGGATGGAGGAACACACCGGCAAGAAGGTCAACATCGAGCGGGCCGAGGAGGCGATCGCCACCGGCGCCGAGGAGATCGCCGTCTCCTGTCCGTATTGCTACGTGATGATCGACGATGGGATCAAGGAGCTGGGCAAATCGGAGACGGTCAAGGTTCGCGATCTGGCGATGATGCTCAAGGACGGATTCGACTGAAGCCGGTCAGCTTTCAGCTGTCGGCCGTCAGGCATCGGCCCAGTGCCGATTCGAGGTTCCAAGTTCCAAGTCCAAGGTTCAACACTTTCAACGTTGGACTTTCGACCCTGAACCCTCTCCCCCCTCCTCCCTCTTTGATCGTTCGTCGCTCATCGTTTCTCGTTTCGCCGCTTGTAATTCGCTCTTTCCGGCCCAGGCAGCGCCGTTCCCCGTCATTCGGCCCTTCTGTTGCCACCCTCCGTGCTCCTCTCCCCACTATCGGTGGAGTCACTAGTCCATCCTCGCGTGTCGGGAATGGTTCTCAAGTTCTCGGGCAGGCGCTCTAGCTTGTCTCTTGGGCAAACAGAGAGGCTGTTCGAGAATGAGAAATGCCGAGTGTCGAAAGGGACAACACCAGTTCACGGCTGCCACGGACTTCGGTGCCGGCTTGCGCCGGACTGCGTGTCGGACCTGTGGACGGGTGACGATCGACCTCACCTGGGAATCACCGGTTCTCACGAACCGGCCCAACCTGTTCGTGGGCGAACAGGAGCGAGTGTCGATCTTCGGCAGCGTGTCAGATGAGGACCTCCGCACGCTGTCAGTTCGATAGCCGGCAAGACACATTTCGAACCAGGGGCACGGGCAACAATCGAGTCAGGGCGACCCGCCAGGGTCGCCCTGACTCGCGTCCAGGGGCCGTCGCGACCGCGCTCGAGGTGTGTCTGGACCACCAAGATGGAGGTGCCGCGACTGCATTCCCCCCGCAACCGTTTCGGGTCTCGTGACTGGCGTCCACAATCCCACCTGGCTACCCTGCGAGTTCGGTGAGTCGCCCGCGTGGCGATGATCCGTGCAAGAAACACTGAGGAGGAAATGTGAAGCGATCTAATTGGCGATATATCGCCGTACTCGCTGCCCTCATGACGGTCATCGCTGCCTGTGGCGGCGATGGTGGTGATACGACCACGACGGCCGGATCGACCGAGACGACGGGCGCAGGCCCGTCGACCACGGCGTCCCCGGCTGGGTACTGCGATGGTGGCGGCGAAGGGAATCTGATCTGGGCGCATGAGCAGGAACCGCCTGACATGCACCTCGATGACCCGGCCAACAACCTCTCGATCACGTCCTGGATTCGCCAGGCGATGAACGAGGGTCTCTACGGCATCAGCGCCGCGACTACCTTCATCCCCGAGCTTCTCGCCGAGGATGCGGTGATGGTCGACAACGGTGATGGCACCTTCACGGCAAACTTCAAGCTCCGCGAGGGTTTGAAGTTCTCCGATGGCGACGACCTCACCGCCGACGACGTCAAATTCACGGTTGACGTCATCATGGCGACGGTTCCGGATGCCAACCCCGACGACAACATCGACGAGGCCGACCCGGACAACGAGGAGCGGACCGACGACACCCCGGACTTCGACTATGTCTACCTGATCGGTGACCGCACCGGGTACGACACGATCACGGCGGTCGATGTCGCCTCTCCCACCGAGTTCTCCATCACGTGGAGCGCGTTCTACGCCGGCTGGAAGGCGATCTTGTCAGAGGTCTATCCGAGCCATGTGTTCGATGCCGACGCGGCCGTGGCCGCCGCCGAGCTGAACGACGCTCTTCGGGAGTGGACGCTCGCCTCGGGCGAGCCGATCCCGACCTCGGGCCCGATGGCGTGGGGTAGCTGGGAGAAGACCGTGTCGATGAGCCTCGTGCGCAACGACAACTACCACGGTTCCAACCCGACCAACGCCGACACGGTCAACAAGGGACTCGCCTGCGTGACCGGTCTCGACATCAACTTCGTGGCCGACACCGACGCTCAGGTGAACTCCATGAAGGCCGGTGAAGCCCACATCATCTACACCCAGCCACAGCAGGCCTTCCTGGAACTGGCCGAAGACGATGCCTTCACGGTCGCCTCGACCGCCGGTCCGGTGTACGAGCACTGGGGCATGAACCTCGTCAACGTCCACCTGGCAAAGGTCGAGGTGCGCGAGGCGCTGGCCCTGGCGTTCAACAAGCAGCAGGTCGTGGAGACGCTCTACACCCCGCTGTTTGGTGAACTGCTCCCGACCTCCGGTCTGGGCAACGCCTTCTGGATGTCGAACCAGCCACAGTACGAGGATCACCAGGGTGACGCCGGTTATGGCAAGGGCGACATCGAGGGCGCCAAGGCCAAGCTGGAAGCAGCGGGCTACGTGCTCGGCGACGACGGCATCTACGAGCACCCGACCGACGGGCGTCTGACGCTCCGCAACGGGACCACCGGTGGCAACAAGCTGCGTGAACTCCAGCAGGAGTTGATCCAGGCCAACCTCAAGCTGGCCGGTTTCGAAATCGTGATCGAGAACCTGCCGGGCGGTGAGTACTTCGGTATTCCATTCGGCGGCGATCCGACCATCTGGGAGCTGACCCAGTTCGCATGGGTCGGTGGACCGTGGCCGGGTTCGGGTTCGGCCTCATTCCGGAGCGGTTCTGGCAACAACCCCTACGGGTATGCCAGTGCCAGCTTCGATGCGAAGGCCGACGAGTGCGACCTCACCGTCGACCAGGCCGCCCAGGACGCCTGCTACTCCGAGCTGGACACCTATGTGACCACACTCGGACCGGACGGTGACGGGCTCGTGGTGATCCCGATCACCCAGAAGCCCTCCTTCTTCGCCTTCAGCAATGAGGCGCTGGAGAAGGGTGCCGTGGCACCTGATGCCAACTCGGCCGGGCCGGTTGTCAACATCATGGACTACAAGCTCAACGCCGGCTGATCGAGAGATCGGCTCGCACGAGTCGGAGGATGGGGCCGGGCAACCGGCCCCATCCTCGCGTCCCGGGTGCCTAACCTCCTGGCTGTCGTTGGAGGGGGAAGAGCGGTGCGGGCGGGCCTCCTCGACCGGTGCGAAGTTGATATAGTCCCGCCGATGCCGAGGCTGACGACAACGAGCTGAAGGATGTTCTCCTACATCACCCGCCGGTTCGCCGCCTCGCTGGTCCTCCTCTTCGTGGGGACGACCGTGGTCTTCACCCTCACCTCGATCTCCTCCGACCCGACACTGCTGCTGGCGACCTGTCCTCCCACTCGGTGCGGGGCCGAGTTCGAACAGCGTCTGGTCGAGATCTACGAGCTGGACAAGAGCATTCCCGAGCGGTACGTGGGATGGCTGGGCGACTTCGTCCAGGGTGACCTGGGGATCGCGGTCAGCGAGGGGATGGATCCGGTATCCGAGATCCTGGCCAGGCGGTTCAGCCGGACCCTGATGATCGCCGTCCCCGGCTTCATCCTCACCGCCCTGGTGGCGGTAGTCCTCGGGGTTTATTCGGCCGTCCGCCAGTACTCGCTGGGGGACAACCTCGTCACCGGCTTCTCGTTTGTCGGCATTTCCATGCCCACCTTCTTCTTCGCGCTGCTGTTGCAGGTGTTCTGGGGGGTGTGGTGGCAGGACTGGACCGGGTGGAAGCCGTTCTACGTGACCGGCTTCCACAACGACGGGTTCGTCGATCTGCTCCGTGCCATCACGCTGCCGATCATCACGCTGATGTTGGTGAGCGTTGCCGGGGAGAGCCGGTTCGGCCGGGCTTCCATGCTCGAGGTGATCAACTCCGAGTACATCCGCACCGCCCGGGCCAAGGGTGTCTCGGAGCGGTCGGTGATTTTCAAACACGCCCTTCGCAATGCCCTCATCCCGCTGGTCACGATCTGGGCGATCGACTTCGCGGGGTTCCTGTCGGGGGCGGTCATCACCGAGACGGTGTTCGCCTGGCCGGGGATCGGGAGCTACTTCCTGGAGGCGATCCGTGGCTACGACCTCGACCCGGTGATGGCGATCATGATGTTCACCTCGTTCGTGACGGTGATGTTCAACCTGATCGCCGACATCCTCTACGGGGTTCTCGACCCGAGGGTGCGGTATGACTGATCGTACCCCACTCGCTCAGATCACCGACCCGGACGCACTCGTCACTGAGGCCCGTTCGCTCGGACGCCAGACCTGGACCCGGTTCCGAAAGCATCCGGTGGCGCTGTTTGCGCTCATTCTGCTGGTGTTGATGACGGTCTCCTTCTGGGTAGGGCCGTGGCTCTCCCCGTTCACGTTCGACCAGACGCTGGCCGGCATGCCCAACGAGGGTCCTTCTTTGACCCACCCTTTCGGGACCGACCAGATCGGCCGCGACCTGATGGTCCGGGTCTTCGAGGGAGGGCAAGTGTCGATGACCATTGCCCTGGCGGTGGCGTTCTTGACCACCTTCATCGGCACGGTGATCGGCGCCACGGCGGGGTTCGTCGGCAAATGGGTGGATGCAATCCTCTCCCAGTTGATCAACCTCTTCCTGATCGTCAACCCCTTCCTGGTGCTGCTCGTCATCGCCGTCAAGTTCGGCGGCGGGATCGGTTCTACCGCCGTGCTGCTGGCACTCCTCTCCTGGCCGGCCATCGCCCGGGTCGTGC
>DAIOGO010000059.1:0-3490 GCA_036745195.1 Actinomycetota bacterium
CTACAAGCTGCGTCTGCTCCAGGAGTTGTCTTCCTCATCGGGCAACACCTTCATCCTCGACACCGAGCCGCCTCTCGGCTGAAGGTTCAGTCGGCCGGAGGCAACGCCGGCGTGGTGACGGTGACGACCGCACCACCACCCGGCCGATTGTCCAGGGTCATCGTTCCACCGGCCCGTTCGGCCAGGGTGCGGACGATGTCGAGGCCGAGCCCGCTCGACCCCGCCCCGCTCTCGCCCCGGCGGCTCGGGTCGATGTCGGAGGGGAAACCCTCTCCGTCATCGGCCACGGTCAGTTCGACGCCTCGTTCGGAACTCCGCACCGAGACGGCAAATACCGTACCGGGGGTGGTGTGGGAGAAGATGTTGCCGATGAGCACGTCGATGGCAGCCGCCGCCTCCCGGGCCGAGGCCGCCAGCAGGGCGGGACCATCACTCAGATCGACGGTCATCCTCCGGCCCTGCTCGTCAGCGAGGACCTGCCAGAAAGCCAGCCGGGCCCGCACCACCTCGGCCAGGTCGCAACGGGCCGGTCCCTCCTCGGGGCGGCGGCGGGCTTCGGAGATGAGTTCGTCGACCGATTGCCTGACCCGATCCGCCTTGTCGAGCATCCGTTGCCTGTCGTCGAGATCGTTGATCTGCTCGGCCTGGAGGCGGAGCGCGGTCAGGGGGGTTCTCAGCCGATGTGACAGATCCGCCACCTGTTCTCGTTCGGCGGCCAGAAGATCCCGAATCCGGGCGGCGAGGGTGTTGAAGGCGGTGGCGATCGCCACCAATTCGGGCGGGCCTTCCGGCTCGACCCGCGTCTCGAGCACCCCTGAACCGAGCCGTTCGGCCGCATCGGCGATCCGGCGGGAGGGGCCGACCACGGTTCGCCCGAGGCGATCTGCCACCGCCAGCGCCGCCAGGATCAGCCCGGTACCGAGGGCGGCCAGCAGCAGCCAGGCCGACCTGACGCCGCCTGTCAGACTCTCGTTCGGGACGAACGAGTAGACGACCAGCACGCCCGATCGGGTGATGATGGGGATCGCCAGGCCGAACCCGTCGTCGTAATAGGCCGAGAGGGCCTGGCGGCTCTCGGCGACATCGGCCAGCAGCGACTCGTTGGGTTGGTCTTCGCCCAGCACCTGGCCGTCGGGGAGAACCACCAGGGTTCCGGGGGCGAGGGGACCGATGGCGCTCGCCAACCCCTCGGCCGAGACCGATCCGTCGGTGGCGGCCGCCGACCGGACCACCACCGCCGCCAGGGTCTGGGCGGCCCGCTCGGCCTCGATCCGACCACGCTGGTCGGCCTGAACCCGGACCAGGAGCCCGAGCGGGACGACGAAAGCGACCACGATCAGGCTGGTCACGGCGAGAACCAGGAGGTTCAGCTGCCGTCTCACGGGGCGACCAGCTTGACCCCCACCCCGTGCACGGTTCGCAGGTAGCGAGGTTCGGCGGCCGACTCGCCCAGCTTCTTGCGCAGCCACGACAGGTGCACGTCGACGGTGCGCTCCGAGCCGCCGTACGGCTCCCGCCACACCTCGGCCAGCATCTCGCGCTTGGTGACGACCTCACCGTTGCGCTCGGCCAGCATCAGCAGCAGGTCGAACTCCTTGGGGGTCAGGTCCAGCACCGTGCCGTCCAGGGTGACCTCGCGGGCCGCCCGGTCGAGGGTCAGCCCGCCGACCGCCAGCGCCGGTGGCTCTTCGACGGCCCCGCCCCGGCGGAGCACTGCCCTGATCCGGGCCTCGAGATGGGCGACCGCATATGGCTTGACGACGTAGTCGTCGGCGCCGGCATCGAGCAGACCGATCGCCGAGGCGTCGTCGTCGCGGGCGGTGGCCACGATGATCGGCACCTTGCTCACCGCCCTGATCATCCGTAGCAACTCGCCGCCGTCGAGGTCGGGCAGACCCAGGTCGAGGATCACCACCTCGGGGTTGCCGGCTATCACCTGTTTGAGGCCCTCGAGGGCCGACGCCGAGGTCTCGACGTCGTGGCCGCGTTTGGCGAGGCCGTCCGCCACCAGGCGGCGGATCTCGGCCTCGTCCTCGATCACAAAAACCTTTGCCATATCTGTGTTCCTCCGAACCCTGGGTTCAGGACTACACGTGGTGTCGTCCCCGGCCCACAGTTCGCCATTTGGACTGTCGGGACGCCAGCGTATCGCCTGATGGAGGGGTCCAAGGTCGGCTTGAGAGAATGTTGACCTTTGGCTGAGATCGCCCAAACCCGGGTGTGAGAAGATGTCGGGGTGAGAACGATGCGATACGTCCTGGGCTGGGTGACCGTCACCGCGGTGGTGACGCTGGCGGCATGGCAGGTGGTCGGAGCCGCCCAGGAACAGGTGGGAGAGGTGCCCACCGCTCCGCTGGTGGCCGTGTCGGCGGCACCGCAGGAGACGTCGGCGACCGACAGCACCGTGCCCTCTGGTGGCGGGGTCCCCGGCCAGTCGACCACCTCCACCACCCGCCCCTCCGGGTCGGCGCCGGGTTCCACCACCAGCACCACCCGCCCCTCCGGTCAGCCGACCACCCCTACCTCTTCCACCACCTCCACCACCCAGGCGAGCCTGCCGGCGGGGAGTGCCACGATCCCCTCACCGGGCGGCACCGTCACCGTCTCCTACTCGGGCGGCGAGGTCTACCTGGTGGGGGCGGCGCCCGCCAACGGGTTCGCTGCCGAAGTTAAGAACCAGGGGCCACAAGAGGTGCGAGTCGAGTTCCGCTCCGACACACTCAAGGTCGACGTCCGCGCCCGCTGGGAGTCCGGCGGCCTGGTGACCACCGTGAGCGAAGAACCCAACGACTGAGTCGTCGCCAGTCCTCCAAGAAGCCGACTTTATGCGGTGAGAGGGCAGATTTCTGCCCTCTCACCGCGCAATTTCGTCCTGTAGAGAATGTGACGCCGTTGCCTTGGAATGGGTATCGTTGTTCTGAACGGAGAGAACGGAGCGTTTGATGGACATTCTTTGGTTTCTGATCGTCGGTCTGGTGGCCGGCCTGATCGCCCGAGCGGTGGTCCCGGGCAAGGACGCCATGGGTCTCATCCCGACGGTGATCCTCGGGATTGTTGGTTCGGTGGTGGGCGGTCTCCTGGCGGTTCTCCTCACCGATCGCAAGTTCGACGACTTCACTCCGGCCAAGATCTTCGGCTCGATCCTGGGAGCGATCATCGCTCTCCTGGTCTACCGCCGGATGAAGAAGTAGACCCGCGCCGGCCCCAAGAACTCGACTTTATGCGGTGAGAGGGCAGATTTCTGCCCTCTCACCGCGCAATTTGGGGTTGGGGCCGGGGGCTACGATGCCCCGATGTCCGATTCTCTGACGTCGATCACCGTCGCCGACTCCTATAGCGCCGGCCTCCGGTCGCTCGAGTCCGCCGAACTGGTGGCGGGAAAGGGGATCGTCGGCGACCGCTACTTCGGAAGCGTGAGGCAGGTCACCCTGATCTGCACTGGCGAGGTCACCAAGGCAGCGGCCGAGTGGGGCTCAGGCGACATGGACCC
>DAIOGO010000059.1:3590-6802 GCA_036745195.1 Actinomycetota bacterium
GAGGGCGGGATTCCGATCGGCTCGGTGCTGGTGGTCGATGGTGAGATCGTGGGGCGAGGTCACAATCGACGAGTCCAGCGGGGGAGCGCCATCCTCCACGGGGAGATGGACGCACTCGAGAACGCCGGCCGATTGAGCGCCGCCTCCTACCGTCGGTCCACGATCTACACCACCCTGTCACCCTGTCACATGTGTAGCGGGGCGATTCTCCTCTACGGGATCCCCCGGGTCGTGATCGGTGAGAACCGGACCTTCCTGGGAGCCGAGGAGTTGTTGCGATCCCAGGGAGTGACGTTGGAACTGGTCGACGACGCCCGTTGCGTCGACCTCATGTCGCGTTTCATCTCCGCCAGCCCCGAACTCTGGAACGAGGACATCGGCGTCGACTGAGCCTCAATCGCTCGCAGCCGGGAGCGTCACCACCAATCGAGCGCCGGGACGGTGATCGGGGTCGACCTCGACCGAGCCCGAGTGGGCCAGCGCGATCTCCCGCACGATCGTGAGACCGAGACCAGTGCCACCGGCGGCGGCGGTTCGTGCCTCGTCGAGCCGGTAGAACGGGTCGAACACCCGGGCCCGTTCGCCGGGAGGGATCCCGGGGCCGTCGTCGGTCACGGAGAGAACCACCTGCGTCCCGACCCGCCTGCTGACCACGTGCACGCTGGCGGAGGCGTGACGGAGCGCATTGTCGATCAGGTTGCGGACCATCCGGGCGAGTTGACCGGCATTCCCCCGCACCGGACTCGGCTCCACCTCGATGGTCACGAGCACGCCATCACCACGGCCCACCGTTTCACCGGCCACCAGGACGGCCAGGTCGACAATGGTGGCCGATGCCGGGGCAGACTCGGCTCGGGCCAGCACCAGCAGGTCGTCCACCAGTTGTTGGAGGCGGTCGACCTCTTCGATCAGACTGGTGGTGGTCGCGGACGGATCGGCCGTCTCCGGGTGGGCGCGGTCCACTTCCAATTCGGACCGCATCCGGGCAAGGGGAGTGCGCAGCTCGTGGGAGGCATCAGCCACGAACCGCCGTTGTTTGGCGGAGGATCGCTCGAGGGCCTCGAGCATCTCGTTCATGGTGCGGGCGAGGCGCCCCACCTCGTCATTGCCCGACTCGGGGACGCGGCGGCTCAGGTCGGAGAGCCCGATCTTGGCCACCTCCGAGCGTATCGCCTCGACCGGGCGAAGAGTTGCGCCCACCATCGACCAGATCAGTAGCCCAAGCAGCCCGGTGATGATGGGAACAGCCAGCGCCAAACTGAGGGCCAGGGCAGTCGCCGCCTCGTCGATGGCGTCCATCGGTTCAGCGGCGTGGATCAAATACTGGCCGGCGGCGGTGTCCACTTGGCGGCTGAGGACCCGGGCTCGATCATCGGACTCGGGGATTCCGTCGACGGTGCGGGGGGCGCTGTCGCCGGAGGCGGAGACGATGGGAACCACGAACCCGGGGGACGAGGCGAGGAGCTTTCCGGTCGGGTCGATCACCTGGAACAGTCCCGTCCCCGCCGGGAAGGACCCGGTGGCGAGGCCGGTCCGGAGCAAGTCGCTGCGCTGCTCCAACTGGCGGTCGAGGCGAGCGGTCAGGACCAGTCGCTGCGACCACACGATCCCGGCCGCCGCCACCACCAGGGCGACGAGGGTGACCGAGGTGGCGGCCACCGTCACTCTCGTCCGGATGGGGCGAACCGTCCTCGCGTCAGGCATCGTCCACGACCCGGTATCCCGCCCCCCGCACGGTCTCGATGCTCGCCCGGCCAAACGGGGTGTCGATCTTGCGCCGGAGGCGGCCGATGTACACCTCGACGATGTTGGGGTCACCGTCGAAATCGAAATCCCAGACTCCGGCGAGCACTGCGGACTTCGACTGCACCTGACCATGGCGCCGAAACAAGAACTCGAGGACGTCGAACTCCCGAGCAGTCAGTTTGATCTCGAGGTCCCCTCTCCGCACGGTCCGTCGGGCGCCGTCGAGGTGCAGGTCGCCTACCGACTCGGGAGCGGGTGAGCGGGCCACCCCCCGGCGGGCGAGGGCCCGGATGTGGGCGACCAGCACCGGGAAGGAAAAGGGCTTGGTGAGGTAGTCGTCGGCACCGGTGTCGAGGGCCTCGGTCTCGTCGAGTTCCCCGTCTTTGGCGGTCAGCATGAGGATCGGTGTCGAGACCCCGGCCGCCCTGACTCCGGCGCACACCCGGAACCCGTTCATCTTGGGGAGAAGGATGTCGAGCACGATCACGTCGAACCGTCCCTGACACGCCAGCCAGAGGCCCTCCTCTCCGTCGGCCGCCAGCTCGACTCCGAACCCTTCGGCGACGAGGCCGCGACGGATCGCATTGCTGATCTTGGGGTCGTCTTCGATGACAAGGATCTTCACGGCAGCCTTCAGTGTGGTGCTTCGGCCATCATGATCGCGGCCGTCGCTGAACCGAACCTGAATCAGATCCGGTCGCCGTTCAGGTTGCGGTCAGCTCTCTTGCGCCACGCTGTTACCAGTCGAAAGGAGGTCAAGGTGACCAGGAACTGGTGGATGGTGCCGTTGGGTCTGTTGGTTGTGGCTGGTTGTGGGGGCGGAGCGGTGATAGACCCGGGTGACGGCGGTGAGTACGCCCCCGTGATCGACCCGGGCCGGTTCGTCGAGGTGATCGACAACCCGTATCTGCCCCTGAAGGTTGGTTCGCGATGGGTCTTCGAGGGCGAGTCCGATGGTCAGGTGGAGCGGGTCGAAGTGGTGGTGACCCAAGAAACCAGGATCGTGATGGGTGTGAGAACCGTGGTGGTGAGGGACACCGTCTCTGTCGATGGCGAGGTGGTCGAGGACACCTTCGACTGGTTTGCCCAGGATGCGGACGGGAACGTCTGGTATTTCGGCGAGGACGTCTCCGATTTCGAGAACGGGGTGCTGGTCTCCCATGCCGGCTCATGGGAGGCAGGGGTCGACGGCGCCCTGCCCGGGATCGTGATGCCGGCCGATCCGGTGGTGGGAGCTGCCTACCGGCAGGAGTTCCTGGCGGGCGAGGCCGAGGACATGGCAGAGGTCAAGGCCGTCGGCGGCACGGCGACCGTTCCCTTCGGGACATTCGACGATGTCGTCACCACTCACGACTGGACCCCGCTGGAGCCAGACGTGGTCGAGGAGAAGCTGTATGCGGCCGGGATCGGCAACATCTCCTCGGACAAGATCGAGGGTGGTGAAGGTGGAGTGGTGTTGATCGAGT
>DAIOGO010000059.1:6902-16255 GCA_036745195.1 Actinomycetota bacterium
CTCACGGAGGAACGAAGACCATGTCCATGCGGAACCGAGGCCTCAGCTGGGACGGCGAGGGAGCCCGCCGGTCTTCCCGACTTCTTGCCGTTTTCGCCCTTGCCGGCGTCAACCTGATCGGTGCCATCGTCCCCGCCGCCGCCACCGATCTCGATCCGCAAGGCGCCGGCTGGGAGGACGCCTCCTCCCTCCAGAGCTACGACCCGAGCACCTACCTCGGGTCGATGATCCATGTCGGGTACAAGGTCGGGGTCGACGCCTACTGGTCACAGGGCTACACCGGCACCGGAGTTGACGTCGCCCTCATCGACACCGGGGTGGCTCCGGTGGCGGGGTTGAATGCCACCGGCAAGGTGCTCAACGGGCCCGATCTCTCCTTCGAATCCCAGTCCACCGCCTTCCGGTATCTCGACACCAACGGTCATGGCACCCATCTGGCCGGGATCATCGCCGGTCGTGACAACGCCGCGCCCACGATCCCGTCGATTCTCGATTCTGGAAACCTTTTCCTCGGGATCGCACCGGGGGCGCGCATCGTCAACGTCAAGGTCGGCACCTACGACGGGGCGGTCGACGTCTCGCAGGTCATCGCCGCCATCGACTGGGTCACCCAGAATCGGAACAAGAACGGGCTCAACATCCGGGTTCTCAACCTCGCCTATGGAACCGACAGCACCCAGTCAGCGGTCCTCGACCCTCTCTCCCACGCCGTCGAGCGGGCCTGGAAAGCCGGCATCGTGGTCGTGGTCGCCTCCGGCAACGATGGCAACGCCTCTCCGGTGCGGATGCCTGCCACCAACCCGTTCGTGATCACGGTGGGCGCCATCGACGGCATGCGGCTCAACGGAAAGTCGGCCCAGCCGATTCCTACTTGGTCGAACTGTGGGACCACCCGCACGGTGGATGTGGTGGCTCCCGGCGCCTCGATCGTCGGTTTGAGAAACCCTGGATCGAAAGCCGATCTCGACTACCCGACCGCCAGGGTCGCCGGGCGTTACTTCCTCGGATCGGGGACCAGCCAGGCGAGTGCGGTCGTCTCCGGTGCCGCCGCCCTGGTGCTCAGCCACCGGCCGGCCCTCACGCCCGATCAGGTCAAGAGTGTCCTCAAGCAGAGCGCCGCTCCCATGCGAAAAGTGAGCCAGGCCTGTCAGGGGGCGGGGGTGGTGGATCTGTACGGCGCCTGGTGGGCCACACCTGGTGCTGCGCAGACCTTCGCTGCCTCGACCGGTTTCGGCACGCTCGAGGCCAGCCGGGGGACCGAGCATCTGACAAACAACGGCGTGATGCTGACCGGCGAGAAGGACATCTTCGGCAGGCCGTTCTACTCCCCGATCTGGTCGGTGCTCGCCAGTACCGGCACCTCCTGGTGGGAAGGCACCTGGAACGGTTCCGTCTGGACCGGTAGTTCCTGGTCGGGGTCGTCCTGGTCGGGCTCCTCGTGGTCGGGGTCCTCCTGGTCGGGCTCCTCGTGGTCGGGGTCCTCCTGGTCGAACATGACCTGGAACGGTTCGAGCTGGTCCGGCTCGTCGTGGTCGGGTTCGTCGTGGTCGGGTAGTTCTTGGTCCGGCTCATCGTGGTCGGGTCAACGCTGGGAGTGAGCCGAGTCGGCCGGCTGCCTTCCGGCGCCAGTGACCGGTACGGGTAGCGTTCCGGTCCGGATGACGACTTCAGGCGTGTTGATCGAGCGATGGTCGACTCTGCCCGTCGTATGGCGGCGGCGAGTGCTGGTGCTGATGGGTGGAGCGGCCGGGGGCCTGCTTCGAGAGCTGTTTGGCCTGCTGATTGCAGCGAACCCGTGGCCATGGGCGACCCTGGCCGCCAACGCACTCGGCTCCTTCGTGCTGGGCTGGGTGGTGGCCCGGGTCGTCGATCCAACCCGGTCGGAGCTGTCGATCCCGTTGGTAGGGGTCGGCGTGTGCGGGGCCCTCACCACCTTCGGCGGACTGGTCGACGAGGTGTGGTCCATGGTGTCGGCCGGACGTTGGGCGCAGGCTCTCGGCTACCTGGCGGCCAGTCTGGTTCTCGGTCTGACCCTGGCGGCGGGGGGCATGCGAGCGGGGCGGCGATGACCTGGGTGCTGGTCGGTCTGGGCGCCGGCGCAGGAGCCCTCGCCCGGTGGGAACTGGGTGGCTGGGTCCAGGCGCGCAACTCACCCGCCTGGCCGTGGGGGACGCTGGTGGTCAATCTGGTCGGTTCCTTCGCCACCGGGGCACTGGCCGAGGCCGCTGTGAGCGGTCGTTGGGCGACGTTGGCGGGGGCCGGCTTCCTCGGGGGCTTCACGACCTTCTCGACCTGGATGGTGGAGACGATCCGGTTTGCGCAGGAACCCGGTCCACTGGCCCGGCGGGCCGTGGTGAATCTGCTGGGGATGCTGGGCCTCGGCCTGGTGATGGTGGCGTTGGGGCACGCCGTCGTTGCCTGAGGGCCGGTCGTGAACGGCTGGGTCAGGAGGGTGAGCCGGCTCGGGCGATCAACGGGGCGAGCACCTCATCCCATCCGGGTTCGTAGGCCTGGCGGTGACGGGTACCGGCGTCGGAGCCGAACTCCTCCCATCCCCGGTGTTCGAGGTCGATTCTGCACCCGGCTCCCTCGGCGCCGAACCGAAGCTCGAGGGTCGACGCCGCCACCGGCGCGGGGTGGGGATGCCAGGAGAGAACGAAGCGGTTGGGAGGGTCCCAGGCGATGACTTCGCCCCAGCTCCACTCTTCACCGGTGGGACCCACCTCCACCACCCGTCCTCCGATGCGACCTTCGAAGCGGACGATGGCTTCCGCCGCCCCGGAAATCGAATGGGAGGTCATCGGCCACCACTCCGCCATCCTGGCGGTGAACAGGTCGAAGGCTTCCTCGACCGTGAGCGGCACCGTCCTGAACTTGCGGATGGGTTCGATGGCACGAGCGGACAGCATCATCGGGATCTCTCCTTGGGTGGGGTGATGGCGGTTTCGGTGAAGGCATCGAGGACGTCGTCCCACATCGACTCCAACCAGTCCCTCACTGCTGCCAGGCCGCGCGGGTCGAGCGCATAGAGGTTGGAGGCCCCGTGCGGGGTCGAGTGGACGAGTTGAGCCTGACGCAGCACCTTCAGGTGCTGGGAGACGGCAGGTTGGGACACGGGAAGCCGGTCGGTGAGCTGGCGGACCGACGATGGGGAGCGGCTGAGAAGTTCGACGATCCGGCGGCGGGTGGGATCGGAGAGGGCACCGAGTTGGGCATCAGCCGGCATAGACAGATCATAAGTCAAAACGAATGATAAGTCAACACGGATGATAAGATCGCTGGAATACCGGTCATCCCACTCTCGTTCCAACCGGTGAGCCACCCCTACCATGAGGTTCACCCTTGACCGATCGCCAACCCGAGTTCGCCGATGTGAAGATGCCCGTGCTCTACATGAGCCACGGGGCGCCACCGCTGGCCGACGACCCGGTGTGGACCAGGCAACTGGCGGATTGGTCGGCGGCGATGCCCAAACCGGCATCGGTGCTGATGGTGTCGGCCCATTGGGAGGAAAACCCGCTGACGGTTTCGGCCACCACCACGGTTCCGCTCTACTACGACTTCTGGGGATTCCCCGAGCGTTTCTACCAGGTGGAGTACCCGGCTCCGGGGGCGCCCGAGCTCGCCGGGGAGGTGGCGAGGCTGCTCGCCCAACCGGGCCGACCGGTGCACCACGACCCGGCGCGAGGTCTGGATCACGGCGCCTATGTGCCGCTGATCGAGATGTACCCGGCGGCCGATGTCCCGGTGCTCCAGATCTCCATGCCAACCCTCGATCCACGGGAACTCTTCGAGATCGGTCGCAAACTGGCCCCGCTCCGCGACCAGGGAGTGCTCATCGTCGGGTCTGGTTTCAGCACCCACAACCTCCGATACGTGAACATGAGCCAGCCTCACGACTCCGCTCCGCCGAGCTGGTCCAAGGAGTTCGACGACTGGCTCGACCGCGCCATCGGAGCCGGTGACGTCGACTCGCTGCTCGACTTCGAACGGGCGGCGCCGGCGGCGACCATCGCCCACCCGCGGACGGAACACTTCGCCCCGCTGTTCGTCGCCCTCGGGGCGAGTGTCGACACCGGGGCAGAGGGCGACAGCGTGGTCGAAGGCTTCTGGTTCGGATTGTCCAAGCGTTCGGTTCAGTTCGACTGAACCGTGGGCCAACCGGCCGGCCGCCGGCCGGTGTAGTGGTATTCGATCTGCTCGTCCGGGTATCGATACCGTCGGCCGGCCGGGCAGGCATCACGGGTGGCGAGCCACAGGCGCCAGTGGTCCCGCAAGTCGTCGGCGGTCTTCGGCTCCCCGGCGGCGAGCGCTTCCTCGAACAGCGAGAGACAGTTGTCTTCACACCGGCAGGGAGCCTCGATCGGGGTACCGATCGTCGCCGGCTCATGGTCGAGGACGATTGCCGCCCGCAAGGCCATCCACGGGCCGAACACCGGGTGGACACAGAGGTGACTGGGGGACAGCCAGGCCATCCCGGCGATGGCGGCCAGCCGCTGGATGGCGACACGACGCGGCGGCGGTTCGTGGGCGAAGCGGATGTCGATCACGGCCGATGGTGGGACGTGGGCCGCCACCGCCGCCCGGACCGAATGTTCGGTGTACCGGTCGATCGGGTCCGCCGGTTGGACTGCTTGGGCCTTCACGAAGTCGGTGACGAAGGGCCACAGGACCGTGGTGTTGCCGATCACCACCACCGCCGCCCCGTCATCGCCCGGGAGCCGGTACTGGGCCTCGACACCGGCGTTGTAGAGACCAACCGTCGTGACGGCGCTCAGGTCGAAACCGGACGCCGCACAACCCTCGGTGAGGGAGGTGAGCATCGTGTCGGCCATCACCCCAGGTTATGCCTGAGTAGGTGGGCGTGGACCGCAACCTCGGCCGGAGGTGGGTCACGGCTCCATAGCCGAGGGGCCCGGCGAACCGGGCCCCTCGAGATCGCTTGGTCCTGACCGACTCAGGAGGCGGGCGGCAGGATCACTGCATCGATGACGTGGATCACGCCGTTGGAGGCGATGATGTCGGTGGTGATGACGTTGGCCTCGTTGACCATGACCATGTCGCCGTCGACCGTGATGTCGATCTCGGAACCCTCCACACTGGTGGCGGTGTCGAGTCCGACGACATCGGCGGCGAGCACCGAACCGGACACCACGTGGTAGAGCAGGATCTGCTTGAGCGCCTCGGGATCGGCGAGGAGGCTGTCCAGCGTCCCCTCGGGCAGGGCGGCGAAGGCCTCATCGGTGGGGGCGAAGACCGTGAACGGCCCATCACCCATCAGCGTCTCTACGAGACCGGCGGCCTCGGCGGCGGCCAGCAACGTGGTGAAGCCGCCGGCGGCAGAGGCCACATCGACGATCGTCATCGGGGCTTCGGTGGTGGCCGGGGCCATGGTGGTGGCGGGTGCCTCGGTGGTCGGGGCGGCGGTGGTCTCGCTCGAGTCGGTCGAGCAGGCGGCCAGCACGAGGGTGGAGACTGCCAGTGCAGCCAACATCTTGCGGTTCATGATTCTCTCCTGGGCTTGGATGGTCCCGCCCACTCGGGCGGGTTGTCTCTTATTCGGAGCCGGTCAATGAAGTGGATGACCGGATAGCGATTTCCTTTCGGCACCCCACCGGGTCGATCGGCCCTGGCCGGGCGACCGGTGGGGGTGTACAAGGGAGGGAGAACGGAGGCAGACATGTCCTCTTCCGAAGTGCGCCGCCATGCGGCTCACCGTTTGGTGGTTCCGGAGATACTTCCTCCTGCTCCGCCGGAGTTGGACACCCGCCAGCTCGCCCGCGGGGCATCGCACCTCTTGCTTGCCTCCGTCGTGTGCATGGCGCTGGTTCCCTGGGTCGTGTCCGAGTCGTATTCGGTCGTGGAACACACCCTGAGCGAGGCTGCCGGCCAGGGGGTGCGGGGTGGGTGGCTGGCACGGACCGGGATGACCTTGTCGGCGTTCGCCGTCTTCCTGTTGTCGGCGACTCCCGCCCTGCGCTGGGGCCCGTGGAGCCGTCTGGCTCACCGGCTCTTCGGGGTGTTCACCGTCTTCATCGCCATCTTCGAGGACACCCCCTTCTTCGGGGGCGAATCGGATCAGTTGGAGGAGTGGATCCACAGCGTGGTGACGGTGGCCGCCGGCGCCACCTTCGTGATCGGAGTCCTGGCGGTGATGCTGGAAGGCAGGCGCCTTGGTCGTGTCCCTTCGGCATTCGACCAGGCGGCCTTCCTGGCGCCACTGGTTCTTCCCCTGGTGATGTTGCAGGTGGACGGCATCGACGGTCTCGCCCAGCGTTTGATGTTGGCGGCGGGCATTTGGTGGTATTGGCTCGAGGCGCGGTCGGTGGTCATGCCCGGCGGACGGCCCCGGAATCGTCGGCGAGATCCTCGGGCGTAGCGGTCACCCGCGCCGTATCCTTGCTCGGATGCAAGCGCCGACCTTCCTGCTCGGTGACGAGGCGGGCAATCGAGTTTCGTCAGAGGACTTCGCTGGTTCGTCGCTGGTGGTGTTCTTCTATCCGGCGGCGATGACCCCCGGGTGCACCACCGAGGCATGCGACTTCCGCGACAACCATCAGGCGTTGCTCGACGCCGGATACCAGGTGATCGGCATCAGTCCCGACGCCCCTGAGCGCAACGCCCGGTTCCGGGAGCAGGAGGGTCTCCCGTTCCGCCTCCTGTCGGATCCGACCCACGAGGTGGCGGCCGCCTTCGGCGCCTGGGGAGTGAAGAAGAACTACGGCCGCGAGTACGAGGGTCTGATCCGTTCGACGTTCGTGATCGGTCCAGATGGCGTCATCGAGCGGGAATACCGCAACGTCAAAGCCACCGGCCATGTGGCTCGCCTGGTCAAGGATCTGGTGGGCGGCAGTTGAGCCGTCGGGTTGGTTCGGCGGTCAGCCAAGCCCGGCGGCGCCGGCGTAGGCCGGCAGGGCAGGCTGTCCACCGAGATGTGCGTAGAGGACCCTGGACCCCGGCGGGATTTCGCCCGAGCGGACCATTCCGATGAGGCCCGCCATCGACTTCCCCTCGTACACCGGGTCGGTGAGCATGCCCTCGGTTCTCGCCGCCAGGTGGATGGCGTCGACCGTCACCTGGTCGGGGATGCCATAGGCCGGTCCTTCGTACCCGGACACGACGGTGATCTCGTCCGACCGGAGATCGCGCCCCACACCGATCCTGGCGGCGGTGTCTTTGGCGATTCGCGTCACCTGCTCGATCGTCTTGGCGAGGGTGGCGGAGGCGTCGATCCCGATCACTTTGCGGTCGTCACGATCCTCCAGGGCGAAGCCGGCGATCATCCCGGCGTGGGTCGAGCCGGTGACGGTGCAGACGATCACGTGATCGAAGAAAACCTGGCGTTCGGCCTCCTGAGCCCCGACCTCGACCGCCCAGTTGGCAAACCCGAGGCCACCGAGCGGGTGATCGGAGGCCCCGGCCGGAATCGGATACGGCTTGCCGCCTGCCGCCTCGACCGAGTCGAGGGCTTTCTTCCAGCTGTCCCGGATCCCGATGTCGAAACCGGCGGGGTCGATCCGGATGTCGCCCCCCATGATCCGGGTCAGCTGGATGTTCCCCACCTTGTCGTAGTTGGGGTCCGGCCAGTCGACCCACTGCTCCTGGACGGTGACCACCTTCAACCCGAGATGGCAAGCCACCCCGGTCACCTGGCGGGTGTGGTTCGATTGGATGCCCCCGATCGAGACCAGCGTGTCGCAGCCCTGGGCGAGGGCATCGGCCACCAGATATTCGAGCTTGCGGACCTTGTTCCCCCCGTATGCGATACCCGAGTTGCAGTCCTCCCGTTTCGCCCAGATCTCGACCTGGCCGCCGAGGGCCGCCGAGAGCCGGGGAAGCGGGTGGATCGGTGACGGGCCGAACAACAGGGGGACTCGTGGAAAGTCGGCGAGGCGCACGGTGACTCCTGATCGGGGGAGTCGATTCTGGTCCGGTTCGGGGCCCGCTGCCAGCGGCCGGCGGATGGGCGTATTGTCCAGGGTCCGACGAGGCAGGAGAGTGCAGCATGACGGTCCGGCTGAACCCGTATCTGAGTTTCCGTGACAACGCCCGCCAGGCGATGGAGTTCTATGAATCGGTGTTCGGGGGTGAACTGGCGCTGAGTACGTTCGCGGATATGCATGCCAGCGACGACCCGGCCGAGCAGGACAAGATCATGCATGGCATGCTCGAGGCGCCGAACGGCCTGGTGCTGATGGGAGCGGACACCCCCAACAGCATGGAGTACCAGCCCAACAGCTACCAGATCTCGCTCAGCGGCGACGACGAACCCACGTTGCGCGGATACTGGGAGGGCTTGAGCAGCGAAGGGACCGTCATCGAACCGCTCGTCCAGGCGCCGTGGGGCGACACCTTCGGGATGTGCATCGACCGGTTCGGCGTCCACTGGATGGTCAACATCGCCGGAGCCTCACCGCAGGGTTGATCTCGGGGCGGCGACTCCCTCGCCGGCACTCACAGCGACTCGATCCGGGAAAGCAGCTCGTCGGCATCGGCTCGGATCTTCTCCCTTGCCTCGGGAGCGAGCCGTGCGACGTTCTTTGCCATCAACCCGGTGCGAGGGTTGGCGGCGAGGGCGGTCTCGTGGTGATCGAGGAAGGCCCAGTAGAGGACCGTGAAGGGGCAGAGAGGTCGGAGCGTCTTTGCCGCACTCGCCCTATCCGGGGCGTAACGGCAGCCTGTGCAGTAGTTGCTCATCCTTTGGATGTAGGCACCTGACGCAACATATGGCTTGCTCGTGAAGCGGCCTCCGTCCGCATACAGCGCCATGCCGGCGACATTCGGCAGTTCGGCCCATTCGACCGCGTCGACATACACCGCCAGGTACCAGGCGGCCACCTGCTTCGGGTCGAGCCCGGCGAGCAGTGAGAACAGACCCGTCACCATCAGACGCTGGATGTGGTGGGCGTAGCCCAGCTTCATCGTCTGGTCGATCGCGTCCGCCAGGCAGGCCATGTTGGTGTTGCCGGTCCAGTACCAGCGCGGCAGCGGGCGCTGGTGGCCGAAGTGGTTGGCCTCCGTCAGGCCTGGCATCTCCAGGAAGTAGACGCCCCGGATGAACTCCCGCCAGCCGAGCACCTGTCTGACGAAGCCCTCTACGGCCGCCAATGGTGCGGCGCCGGTGTGATAAGCCGTTTCGGCCCCGGCGATCACCTCACGCGGGTCGAGCAGGTGCAGGTTCAAGGCCACCGACAGCAGCGAATGCCAGCCGAACGGCGTGTCCGACCACATTGCGTCCTGGTAGTCGCCAAAACCCGCCAGTCGCCACTCGAGGAACTGATCGAGCGCCTCCAGAGCGTTTGCCCGGGTAACCGGCCATCCGAACGAGTCAAGCGAACCAGGATGGTCGGCGA
>DAIOGO010000060.1:0-4661 GCA_036745195.1 Actinomycetota bacterium
AGCTGGGCATCAACAGCAACGGGATCGGCGTCAAGACCGGCGGTTCGCAGGGGATTCTCTGCAGGCAGACGGCCACCACCGAGAACATCACCTTGTCGATTCCCGCCAGCGGCGTGCTGGTGGGCCGGACCATGAACAAGATGACCCTCGACCTGGAACTCAAGGGCAACGCCTGGGTCAAAGTGACGCTGTCCGGTCCAGACGGTCAGGTCGGCCCCGTGTTCGGCCTGCAGACCGGATCCAGTATCCAGCCTGGCCTCACGCCCGAAGCAGGACCCCCCTACATGGCCACCTCCACCTTCGACTACCCTACGGCCGCTTGCGCCAGCCCGTCCGATTCAGGTCCCGACAGCGGTGCCAACGACAACTGCCTGTGGACCATCGATCCCGGCCTCGAGTTCGACACGGCCACCTTCACCGTCCTGGTTGGCGAGTTCTCGCTGGAGGGCAGCGGCGACTTCGGAGGAGACAGCGCCTACGACAGCCTCTTCTACCTCTCCAACCGGGCTCCGGTGGCCGACGCCGATGCCTACGAGACCAATGAAGACACGCCCCTGACCGTCCTCGCTCTTCCCGACGGAGTGCTCGTCGGCGACAGCGACGCCGACGGCGATGATTTGACTGCCGCTATCGCAACCAACGTTCCCCTTGGGGAGGGATCTGTAAGCCTGGCGTCCGACGGATCCTTCACCTATACCCCTTCCCCCGACTTCAACGGCTCGACATCATTCACCTACAGAGCCTGGGACGAGACCAGCTACTCCCTCCCGGCCACGGTGACTATCACCGTCAGGCCGGTGAACGACGCCACCGTGGTTACCCCCCAGGACGACCAAACGGGAGCCGAAGGTGATCAGGTCAGCCTGCAGATCGTGGCAACAGATGTGGACGGCGATACTCTCACCTACTCTGCTATCGGTCTGCCGGCCGGCCTCACGATCTCGTCTATGACCGGTTTGATATCTGGGACGATCGACGATTCGGCGTCGTCCGAATCGCCATATGACGTCACGGTGACCGTGAACGACGGGTCGACGTCGTTCCTCTGGAGCATCGCCGACACGATGTGCAGTGGTGACACCGTGGACGACACCGACGAGGACGTCTCCGGCTACTTCACACGATTGACCGACTCGCAGGACTGCAAGCTGTACGAGGTCGACGCTGTTGCGGCAGACGGAACGGTCAAGTTCCAGCCGGAGGGTGAGGAGGGCGTCACGGTCTTCTACCGGGCGTTCATCGAACTCGGGGGGAAGGCCGTCCCGGGTGTCGGCTCTCCCGATGGATTCACTCTGTTCCTCGCGTACGACCCGGACGGCGGAGACACCTTCACCCCGGTGCCGTGGTGCCAGAACATGGTGTTTGGGGCAACGGTTTCCTCGGCCGACATCCCGTTGATCGGGTGGCTGAGCAGTTCGGTCACCGCCATCACCTCGGCCACCATCCCGGAGCCCGAGACTTGGTGCATCGCCGCCGCCTACACCCGTGATGTAGGCGGCGAGCTCGTCACCACATGGCAGCTCTACGGTCTCGACGACCCCAAGTTCCAGTAACGATCAGGTCGAGACGGGAAGGGCGGCGGCAACCACGCCCAAGGATTGGAGGAGGCCTCGGGCCTCCTCCAATCGCGTCTGGCCGCCCCCCTCACCAGATCGATCGATGATCCCCGCTTCGACCACCATCAGGAGCGCCTTCTCGTAAACGAGTCCCTCGGCTTCGGCCTCCCCGATCCCGGCCGCCACCACCGGTCTCGCTTCGTCCGGGTGGCCGGCGGCGAGCAGCGCCGATCCCTCGACACGGGCCAGCATCGGCCGGTAGAGGTCGACCTCACGACCGGCGGTCGACTTCGCCTCCTCCAACAGGGAGATCGCCTCGTCGGGCCGACCCGACAGGACCAGACCGTCGGCGATGTGGAGAACCGACTCGAAGGCGGAGTGCAAGAGGCCCAGCCGGGTGGCCTCCTCCCGGATCGCCCGCAACCGGGAAGTGGCGTCGGCCACCTCGCCCCGTAGCAGGTGGAGGCGGGCAAGCTGGACGTCGGCGAAGAGAGCGGCGTCCATCAACCGGTAGGTCCGCAACACCCGGACCGCGGGAGACAGCACCACTTCCGCCTCGTCGTATCGCCCCTGCGAGACCAGCACCTCCCCCCGGTTGGCGCTGGTGGTGGCGGCGGCCGGCTCGTTACCGGCCTTGCGATGGGCCGACTCGGCCCGAGCGTAGAAATCAAGGGCATCGGCCCATCGCCCCTCGAAATAGGCCTGGCCACCCAGGTTGTTGGTGATGGAGGCGATGCCGCCCAGGTCCTGACGGCGTTCGTAGATCTCCAGCGCCCTCGCCCCGAACACGGCCTGGCCCGGCCGGCCCACCATGTTGTACGAGGCGTCGAGCACCTGGCAGGCCCGGGCGAGCGCTATCTCCTCACCTGCCTCCTCGGCTTCGGCGACCGCCCGCCTTGCGATGGTGATGGCCGCATGAGGATGCTCCTGGAGTTGACGAAGTTGGGCCTCGAGCGATGAGAGCCGGGCCAGCACCGCTTTCGCCTCTGCGGCGGCGACGCTCTCCACCTGGCGGCGAGCCATCGTGATCTCCCGAAAGGCAGGGCCGAACGAACCCATCCGGGCCCTGGCCCTGGCCAGCTTGGAGCGCAACTCGGCGGTCGCCAGCGGATCTGCCGACAGCCTGATCGCCGACCGGAAGGCGGCCACCGACCCGGCGTAGAGACCGGCCAGTTCCCGCACCTCGCCGAGATCCGACCACACGTCGGCGACGGTGAGCCCATCCACGTCGGATAGGCGGCGGCTTGCCTCGAGGGCTCGCTCGAAGTGGCCACCGGCTTCGAGATTGAAGTACCCGGCCTTGGCCCGCCTCCCCGCCACCAGCGAGTGGCGCCAGGCCTGAGGATGATTGCCGGCCTGGGCGTGGTGGAGGGCCAGGAACTCGGCCACCGTCTCGACGTCGGCGCCGGCCAGTTCCTCGATCACCTCGGCGGCCCGGGCATGCAACAAGCGGCGGCGCTGATAGGACAACCCTTGATACGCCACATCCCGGATGACCCCATGGCGGAACCTCCAGCGTTCCGGACCGTCCTCGGCGATGAAACGGGCCAGCGATCGGCGGGTGGCGGCGTCGAGGACGATGTTCTCAGGGGCGAGAAAACGATCGAGCACCCTCTTCCGGAAACCGGTGCCCAGCACCGACGAATATCTGAGAAGCCGCCTGGCCAGATCCGGAAGGGCGTCGATCTGGGTCGCCACCACCGCATCGAGCGAATCGGGCATCGACTCCAGGTCGCCGTTGGTTCGGACCACCTGGAGCAGTTCGGTCAGGAAGAGCGGGTTGCCCCCCGCTCGCTGGACGATGGTTTCCATCTGATCGGGCCGCAGCGGGGCGGCGTCGGTGGCCACCTTTGTCAGGTGGTGAGCATCGGCCACAACGAGCGGTCCGAGGTGGATCTGCTCACCCGGCTCCGTGGTGGATGGCAGCCGGGTCGTACCCACCACCAGCCAAGGCCGTTCCGACGCGGCCAATCGGAGGAGGTCGAGAAGGGCGGCAGACGCGTCGTCCAGCCAGTGGACGTCCTCGACCAGCAGTACCAGCGGGCCGGGCAGGGCCGCCTCCAGCAGGGCCACGATCGCCGCACCGACCCGACCCGGCCGGAAGCGAGGCTCGATCGAGGCGGTTTCGTCGTTCTCGACCACCTCGATCTGAGCGGCGTCACCGATCAGCGGAGCGAGGCGGTCCAACCCGGAACCGAGGGACACGAGCCGAGCCTCGAGTTCGAGCGCCATCGCCGCCTGGCTGCTTCGCTCGATTCGAAGCAACCGACGCAGCGGATCGCGGAAGGCCCAGTAGGGGTTGTCGGCGCCGTTCGGTTCGGCCGTCACCATCCACTCGCCGACATCCCCGGCCCGAACGACCGCCTCTCGCACCAGCCGGCTCTTTCCCACCCCGGGCTCGCCGGTGACAGTGACCGAGCCACCGCGCCCCTCCCGCAGACCGGCGAGGAGAAGGTCGAGCCGGCCCAACTCGTCGGCCCGGCCGACAAACGGCAGTTCACCGAACGACGGGATGAGTCGGCTTCCCACCTCCTCGCCCACCGAATAGGCCTGGACCAGCGCCCGCTTTCCTTTCACTGCGAACGGCTCGATCGGGGCGACGTCGAAGCGGGTGCGCGACCGGTCGAGGACGCTGGCGGTGGCGAGCAGGCCTCCCACCGGGGCGGCCGCCATCAGCCGGGCGGCCAGGTTGACGGCATCCCCGATCACCGTATAAGTCGAACGGAAGTCGGTCCCGATGTCCCCGGCGAACACATGGCCCCGGTTGACCCCGACCTGGAGCGAGAGCACCGACCCGGATTCGATCCCCCGGCGGGCGACCCGCAGGATCCGGCCCTCGTCGTCCTCCCGGGCGAGCGGAACCCCGCCGGCGAGGATGATCTTGCCACCTCCGGCGTCGACATCGGTCCCGAGAAACGTCACCTCCTCCTGGTCGGCGCCGCCCTGGATGGCAGTGATCAGAAGTTCGATCGCCTCGGCGGCGGCCTCGGGACCGGAGTCGGCCAGGAGGCGATCGACTCCGCCGAACCGGAAGAAGGCGATGGTGGCGATCCGGTGCTCCGGCTCCCCCCTCCCCGACTCGAGATGCCGTCGCAGGGCCAGCGG
>DAIOGO010000060.1:4761-16149 GCA_036745195.1 Actinomycetota bacterium
CGGGGATGGTCCTCCCCCGAGAACATGAGGAGCAGGGCATCGCCCCCGAACTTGAGCAGACTCCCACCCCGGGAGTAGGCGAGGGTGAGCATCTCGCCGAACACCCGGTTGAGAACGGTGGTGAGTTCCTCCGCCCCGATCCTCCCCCGGCGGGCGAGCTGCTCCGACAGCGCCGTGAACCCCGAGATGTCGGCCATGCACAGGGTTGCATCCACCACCTGATGCCGTCGGCTCGAATCCCACTGCGACGCCACCCTGGGCACATAACGAGCCAGCGCCTCTGCCCGAACCGCCGGTGTCGTCTGCCCCATGGCCGCAAACCTAGTGGCGCCGGCGGTTTCCACTATGGCGATAGTGGAAACTAACCTGCGCTGGTGAGCACCACCGAGATCCTCCGCATCGACAACCTCTCCGCCTCCGCCGATGGCGTGGAGATCCTCAAAGGGGTCGATCTCGTGGTCGGGGCGGGCGAGATCCACGCCCTGATGGGGCCGAATGGCTCGGGCAAGTCGACCCTCGCCTCGGTGCTGATGGGCCACCCCGACTACGAGGTGACCTCCGGCAGGATCTTCTTCCTCGGCAAGGACGTCACCGAGGCGCCCCCCACCGATCGGGCCAACGCAGGCATGTTCCTGGCGTTCCAGTATCCGCTGGCCATCCCCGGTATCTCGGTCATCCAGTTCCTGCGCCAGGCCCTCTCCAACCGGACCGGGATCGACTACACGGTGCTCGAGTTGCGTCTCAAGGTGATGGAGGCGATGCGGGCTCTCCACATGGAGTCCGAATTCGCCGACCGCCATCTCAACGAGGGCTTCTCGGGCGGCGAGCGCAAGCGCAACGAGGTGCTGCAGATGGCCGTGCTGGAACCGCTGCTGGCGATCATGGACGAGACCGACTCGGGGCTCGACATCGATGCGCTGCGCACGGTGGCCGACGGAGTCAACCGCCTGGCCTCGGCCGAGCGGGGGTTCTTGATCATCACCCACTATCAGCGCCTTCTCGACTACATCACGCCCGATCGAGTCCACATCTTCATGGATGGCCGGGTTCTTCTGTCGGGAGACGCCACCCTGGCCGCCAAACTCGAGGAAGAGGGTTACGACGCCTTCCGCCAGCCTGCTTGATCCGGTAGCCATCCGCTCCGACTTCCGGCTGTTCGACGGAACGGTGGGCGGTGGTCCCGTGCATTTCCTCGACTCGGCAGCCTCCAGTCAGAAGCCGATCCAGGTGATCGAGGCGATGGCCGAATTCGCCACCTACCACTACGCCAACGTGCACCGCGGGGCCTACCGCCTCTCGCTGGAAGCGACCGAACGCTACGAAGAGACCCGTCGCCGCGCCGCCGGCTTCATCGGATCACCCTCCGCCGACCAGGTCGTCCTGTGCCGGGGCGCAACCACCGCCCTCAACCAGGTGGCGGCCGGGTGGGGCGGGACCCACCTGCGGGAGGGGGACCGCATCCTCCTGTCGCTGATGGAGCACCACGCCAACCTGGTGCCGTGGCAGATGGTGGCCAAACGGACCGGGGCCAGGCTCGACTTCATCCCGATCACCGACGACTTCCGTCTCGACATGGCCGCGTTCGAAGCCAAGCTCGGGCCTGACCTGAAGGTCGTGGCAGTCACCGGAATGTCGAACGTGTTGGGGACGATCCCTCCCCTGTCGACGCTGATCGCCGGAGCACGATCGGTGGGGGCGATCTCGGTCATCGACGGCGCCCAACTGGTCCCCCACACCGTCGTCGACGTTTCGGCCCTCGACCCCGACTTCCTCGCATTCTCTGCTCACAAGATGCTCGGTCCCACCGGGATCGGGGTGCTTTGGGGACGCCCCGAGCGGCTCGAGGAGATGGAACCAACCGAAGGCGGCGGCGAGATGATCGCCGAGGTCGGATTGGAGACCTCGACCTGGGCCAGGGTCCCCCACCGCTTCGAAGCGGGAACACCTCCCATCATCGAGGCGGTTGGCCTCACAGCCGCCATCGATTATCTGGAGCGGTTGGGGATGGAGGCGGTCGTCGAGCACGACCGCCAGCTGACCGGCTATGCCCTCGAGGTGCTCGGCGCCATCCCGGGGCTCGTCATCCACGGGCCGGCGGACCTTGTCGATCGGGGTGGGGTGATCAGCTTCACGCTGGGCGATGCCCATCCCCACGATCTGGCGACGATCCTCGACGAAGCGGGCGTGTCGGTGCGGGCGGGACACCACTGCGCCAAACCGCTCAACCGCCACCTGGGGGTGGCCGCTACCGCCCGGGCCAGTTTCTACGTCTACAACACCACCGACGACGTCGACGCCCTGGTGGAGGGATTACACAAGGCCGCCCGGTTGTTCGGAATCTAGAGATATGTCACTCGAAGACCTCTACCGCGAAGTCATCCTCGATCACTACCGGAACCCCCGCAACCGGACTCCGCTCGATCATCCCGACTCCTCCGCCGAGGGAGTCAATCCGCTGTGCGGGGACGAGGTGACGGTCGAGCTGTCGTTCGACGACGGGACGGTGCGAGCCGTTTCTGTACGTGGGCAGGGGTGTTCGATCAGCCAATCGAGCGCCTCGATGATGGGTCACGCCATCAAGGGCAAGACCACCGCCGAGATCGAGGAACTGGTCGAGCGGTTCAAGACGATGATGCTGTCCGAGAACGGTGTCGTTCTCGACCCCGACCACCCGGGAGCCACCATCGGTGAACTGGAGGCACTGGCCGGGGTGCGCAAATACCCGGTGAGGATCAAGTGCGCCAACCTGCCGTGGACCACGCTGGAAGAGGCGCTCGCCAACCGCCCAAAACCCGAAATTGCGCGGTGAGAGGGCAGATTTCTGCCCTCTCACCACATAAAGTCGCTTCCTATTGGACCCCGCCGCGGGTCATGCCCTCCAGGTCGAGGGCGGCGTCGAGGTCTTCGGGGCTCATCAGGCCCTCCTCCAGCACCACCTCCCGCACCGATTTGCCCTCGGCAAAGGCCCGCTTGGCCACCCTGGCCCCGGCGTCGTAGCCGATGTGGGGGTTGAGGGCGGTGACCACGATCACGTTCTTCTCGAGCAGCGCCCGCGCCCGGGCGGCGTCGGCCTCGATCCCGTCGACACATTTCTCGGCCACGGCCCGGGCGGCGTTGCCAAGCAGGTCGATCGACTCGACGAGATTGCGGGCCATCACCGGCATCATCACGTTCAACTCGAAGTTGCCGTTGGCCCCACCCCAGGTGATGGCGGCGTCGTTGCCGACCACCTGGGCCGCCACCATCATCGCCATCTCGGGGATGACCGGGTTGACCTTGGCCGGCATGATCGAAGAGCCCGGCTGCAACGCCGGAAGCCTGATCTCGGCCAGCCCGGTCACCGGGCCGGACGAAAGCCATCGCAGGTCGTTGACGATCTTGAACAGCGAGACTGCCACCGTCTTCAGCGCCCCCGAGGCGGACACGGCGGCGTCCTTGCCGGCCTGGGCCTCGAAGTGGTTGGGGGCCTCGACGAAGTTGTGACCGGTTCGCTCCGCCATCAGGGCGATCGTGTCGGCGGCGAAACCCGGCGGGCAGTTGATCCCGGTTCCCACCGCGGTTCCACCCAGGGCCAGTTCGGCCAGTTCGGGGAGGACACCCTCCACCCTGCCGATCCCGTTGCGGATGGCGGCGGCGTACCCCGAGAACTCCTGGCCGAGGGTGATCGGCACCGCATCCATCAGGTGGGTCCGGCCCGACTTGACCACCCCGGCGAACTCGTCCGACTTGGCCTCGAGCGACTCCGCCAGCCGGCGTAGACCGGGAAGCAGGTTTCCCTCGATGGCCTCGACCGCCGCCAGGTGCATGGCGGTGGGGAAGGTGTCGTTGGAGGACTGCCCGAAGTTGACGTGGTCGTTGGGATGGACCTTCTTCGACCCTCGCTCCTCTCCCAGCAATTCATTGGCCCGATGCGAGATCACCTCGTTGGCGTTGGTGTTGGTCGATGTCCCCGACCCGGTCTGGAACACGTCGACCGGGAACTGGGCGTCCCACTTGCCTTCCAGCACCTCGTCGGCGGCGGCCCGGATCGCCCCGGCCACCTCCTCGGGGATCTCCTTCCTGCGGGCGGCGACGGTGGCCGCCGATCCCTTGAGCAACCCGAAGGCCCAGATCAGACGGCGCCCGACTCCCTGACCGGAGATCGGGAAGTTGTCGACCGCCCGCTGGGTCGATGCCCCGTAGTAGGCGTCGACGGGCACGCTGACTTCACCCATCGAGTCCTTTTCGATTCGGTATTCCACGTTCGACTCTCCTCAGACGCTCTCGATCGCGAGCGTACTCGCCGCCAGGATGACCGATTCTCAGGTGAGAAGATGACGGGACGCGGCGAACCAGCCCTCCAGACGGTCCCGGATCGCCGGTCCGCCCGTGCCCAGGTGACGGGCGGCCACCAGCAGCATGGCCACCAACCCGTCGAAGTCGGACAGCGAGATCTCCTCGGGGGCGACTCTGGCCCGGCCCCGTCCCTGCTCGACCAAGGCGAGATCACCCATGTTGTGATAGTTGCCGAGAGCGAGACACAGACCGGTCGCCCGATACCCGTACGCCGAGAAGGCGGTTGCCTCACACGACCCTCCCGCCATCAGCCGCCGTTGATGGGTGAGCCCTCGCTCACGGACCAGGGCGGTGAGCCGGTTGGTGAGATCGGCATCGAAGACAGAGCTGAAGTCCCCTACTCGCAGAATGGGACCTCCCCCGATCGGCGAGTCGTCGAAGCTGCGGGAAGTCTCGATCGAGATGATGGTTGACGACTTCGGTACCGAGCGAGACCGGGCAGCCCCGATGGCGCCGATGAAGCCCTCCTCCTCCGCCCTGGTCAGAAGCACCGCGAAGTGGCCCAGTTCCGGGTCGTGGCGAGTCGCATCGAGGGCCGCCAGCGCCGCCGCCGCACCTGCCAGGTCGTCGCAGGCATGCGCTCGCAGCCGGTCCCCCACCACCCCCAGGCGAGCAGCAGGAAAACGCCAGCGACCGATGTCCCCCGGCACCAGATCATTCGAGCGGGGAAACCGGATCCGGATCGAGGACTTCGACTCGACCGACTCCACCCGGCCGGGGTGGGCGACACCGGCTCGATCGAAGAACTCGACAGGGGCACCCGGGAAGTATTCCGACCGCACCCCGCCCCGGAATTCGGCGGTCAGGCGCCGGGCTGCGATCTCGGTGACGACGAACCCGGGGTGATCGATGTGGGCGTTGGCCACGATCAGAGGATGCCGCGACGGGTGGATCGAAGTCAGGAGCAGGTTGCCCCACCGATCCCGTTCACACCTGAGGTCGGAACGTCGCCCGGCCCATCGTTCGACCCAGGCGACGACGCCGTGCTCCCGACCGGAGGTGGTAGGTATCGAGGTGAGAGCCGTCAGCCAGGTGTGTGCCGCGCGCATACCCTGACGCTACCGGGAACGATCAACGATCAACGATCAACGATCAACGAAGAACGAGAAACGAAGAAGGAAGAACGAAGAAGGAAGGGCCGATGCCCGACAGCCGATGCCCGATAGCCGCGGGACGCAAGACGCATGGCGCATGGCGCATGACGCACGGCGCAAGGCGCTCAGTCGAAGGGGGTGTCGGTGAAGAAATCCGACGGCCGGCGCTGGGGCGGTGCGGTCGGTTCGGGCGCCAGTCCCAGCCTGGCCCGGATCCCGGCATAACCTCCCCGTTCCAGTTCGTCGGCCAGTTCGGCGCCCCCGCTGGCGACGATGTCGCCGTCAAGCATCAGATGGACCCGATCAGGGGTGAGATAACGCAGGATCCGGCTGTAGTGGGTGATCATCAACACCCCCACATCGGGACCACGCATCGTCTCCACCGCCTCGGAAACCTGGCGGACCGCATCGATGTCGAGACCGGAGTCGATCTCGTCGAGCAGGGCCATCTTGGGACGCAGCACCGCCATCTGGAAGATCTCCGAGCGTTTCTTCTCGCCCCCCGACAGATCGTCGTTGACGGCTCGCTCGAGGAAACGGGTCACGTCGAAGCGCTCGGCCTGCTCGACCAGCAGGTCGGCCACCTCCACCTCACGCTCGGCGACCGCCTCGGCCACCAGGGTGGCGAGCGACACCCCCGGGATCTCCACCGGGTACTGGAAGGCCTGCATCAGCCCGAGCCGGGAGCGCTCATCGATCGCCTTGTCGAGCAGTTCCACCCCGTCGAGGGTGGCCGAACCGGTGACCGAATAACCGGTCTTGCCGGTGAGTACGTGACACAACGTCGATTTCCCAGAGCCGTTGGGTCCCATGATGGCGTGGATCTCCCCAAACGGGACCTCGAGATCCAGTCCTTTGAGGATGACCCGATCGCCCACCGAGGCCCGCAGATCAGAAACGGTCAGAGCGGGCATCAGTCCGCCTCCGCCAGGACGAAGACGTCTCCGTCCTCGACGAGGGTGCGGTAGACCGCCACGGGTTTGGTGGCAGGGAGGGTGAGGACTTCCCCGGTCGCCAGGTCGAACACGGCTCCGTGCCGCGGGCATTCGACTTCGAGACCGAAGACTTCTCCCTCCGAGAGGGAGGCCTCGGCGTGGCTGCAACGGTCGGCGAGGGCATAGGCGGTGTCGCCCACCCGGAACACCGCCACCGGGGTGGAGGCGATCTCGACCTTCAGCCCGCCCGAGTCCGGCAGGTCGACCAATCGGCAGATCCTGGTCCGGGTCACTTGACCCTCCCCTCTTCCTGGGCCTGGGCGAACCGGCGGGTGACGACATCGAGCAACGGCTCGGCCAGACCCTCGACAGGGAGTTTCCCCACGATCTCGGAGAAGAACCCGGAGATCAGGACCCGTTCGGCCCGCGGCTTGGACAGCCCCCGGCTCTCGAGGTAGTAGAGGTGTTCCTCTTCCAGCGGACCGACCGACGAACCGTGCCCGCACACCACGTCGTCGCACAGGATCTCGAGGTTGGGGACAGAGTGGGCCTTGGCCCCGGGAGACAGAACGAGGTTGCGGTTGGTCTCGAACGCGCTGGTGCGAAAGGCATGCGGTTCGATCCTGAGCAGCCCGGTGAACACCGACTGGGCTTCGTCTTCGACCGCACCCTTGATGAAGACGTTGCTGGAGGTGTCGTGACCGATGTGGTCGACGAGCACCCGGTAGTCCATCACCTGCCGGTGCTCGCCGAAGGACAGCCCGGCCAGGTCGACCGAGCTTCCGTTGCCGGCCAACTCGATGCCGAGATCGAGCCGGGCGTACCTGCCCCCCAGACCGACTTCACCGAGTTGAAGGGTGGCATCGTTGCCCAGGCGGACCCGCTGGTGGTTGACAAGGAGCCCCTCGTCGCCCATCAGCTGGACGGTGGTGAACTTCAGCCGGGCACGGTCGGCGACCACCAACGAGACGTTGGGAGCGAGCGCCACCCGCTCCCCCTCGGGGGAGCGAAACACGACCACCAGCGAGGCGGCCGCGCCCTCCTCGACCTCGACCGAGATGGAGGGAAACCCGAGACTGGCCGGGCTCACCTGTTGGATGTCGATCACGACCGGGCCCTCCACCTCGACCCCTTTGGGGATCCGGATCAGGGCGCCGTCGACACCGAAGGCATGATTGGCGGCGGCGAACTTGTCGATGTCGGGTGAGACCAGCGAGGTGGCGGACTGGGTTCGCAGTGCGGTGGCCGCTACCCGGGAATCGACTTCGACGGAGCGGGTGTGACCGTCGACGACGGTGATTCGACCGGCACCTCCACCGAGCGCCGCCAAGAAGGCATCATCGCCCATGGCCCGAGCGCCGGGCGGGGCGAGGACGTGGTCGTCGAGGTCGAAAGCGATTTCCACGTATTTCCAGGCTTCTTGTTTCGGGTCGGGCATCGGTTGCTGCTCGAACACCCGAAACGCCGCCTGGCGGCGTTCATCGCCGGCGCCGGCCAGCGATCGAAAGACGTCGTTGTTGAGAGACTGCAACAGTGGGCTCCGGGTGCGTCGAGAAGCGGATGGTATTAGCACTACGCCCATAGTGGAAATTGGCCGCCACCGATCAGCGCAGCGCCTCCTCGGTGACGTTGGAGGCGGCATTCCACAACATCCAGCCCAGCCCGAACCGTTCCGCAACGTCGATCTGGCCCCGCACCTGGGTGGCGTCGTAGGCAAAGTCCTGGAGCCAGGGCCGCACCACGGTGGAGGACTCGAGGCGGGCGAGACCGTCTTCGAGGGCACGTTCCACCACCTCCGCCGGGTAGGCAGCGGGGTCTTCGTAGGAGTACCACCCGGGCCCGTAGTGGCTCGGGTACAACATCGGAGAGATCACGTCCAGTTCGGCCGCCACCACGTCCCACTTCTGCCCGATCCCGCCGTCGTCGGCGGCCGAGGTGGTGAAGCCGAAGACGTCGGCGGCAACCGCGCACCCCAGGGGACGGAGCAGGGAGCGGGCTTCGGCCAGGAACGACCGGATGGTTTCGATCCGTCCCTCCTGGTCGGACGGTCCGTCGAAGACGGCCTCGGGTGGGAACCCGTCGGGAAAGCGGATGTAGTCGAACTGGATCTCATCCACGCCGGACCGGCAGGCCTCTACCGCCAGATCGAGGGCGTATCGTCGCGCCTCCTGATCGGTGGGATCGAGGAACGACTGCCCTCGTTTGCTGTACACCACCCCGTTGACGGTGACCGCCAGGTCCGGCCTCCCGGTGGCGGTCACCGGGTCCTGGAATGCCACGATCCGGCCGATCAGATACAGGTCCTCGGCGTGGATGGCCCGCGCCAGGTCGATCAGGTCGTACTCGGGAGAGACGGCCCCGGTCTGGCGGGCCAGCTCCACCTCGGTCTCATAGAAGACCAAGCCGGCCTCGTCTTTGAGGTCGAGCATGATGGCGTTGAGCTCGGAGCTGCGATGGGTCTGGAGTAGCTCCGCCCATCGCACGGGATCGCCGGCCGCCTCGCCTCCGATGTGCATCGCCTTCACGATGAAGGGACGCAACTCGATCTCGATCGCGCCCGGGCTCCCGTCCCAGTCCCAGGCGCCCTCCTCCCAGGCGGGCATCCAGGCCACCACCCTGCCTGGCTGGCCCCCGCGCACCGTGAACCGACCGCCGGGGCCCGACTCGGCCAGCGCCGAACCCGAACGAACCATCACCCCGGCGACCGGACGATCGTCCGGGTCGAGCACGATCCCCGACAGGACGAACGGTTCCAACTCGACGACCGTTGCCGGGCTCCGCGGTCGAAACCAGGTGGGCCGAAACCCGTCGGCGGTCACATCGAAGTTCGGAGAACCACCCGTCCAGCTGACGTCGACCGCTCCGCTCGAGTCGGTGACGCCCACCACCTCGTCGCCGACCAACACCTCCGCCCCGGCGATCGGATCGCCGGTGTCGTCGACGATCTGGACCGCTGCCTCCGACCGCCCCAGCACCAGGAACCAGACCATCCACGCCAGCCAGACGCCGGTCAAGAGGAACAGCGCCTTTCTCTGCTGGGATCTCGGCATGGTCCGACAGTGTATGAAGCGCGAAAAGGTGACCAAAAGTCCTTTGCGAAGTACCTCCCACTCTGATACCTTCGAATCCCGGCACAAGGGGATCTGGCCATGGTTCAGAAGACTGCACAGCACAGGCGTGCAGCGGCAGCGGGAACCGACGCGGTCGGGCGGTATCTCGACGAGGTTTCCGGCCATCTCCTGCTGACCGCCGAGGACGAGGTGCGACTCGCCCGAGCCATCGAACTGGGCGAAGCAGCCACCATCAAGCTCCGTACCGACCCGGACCTGAGCGTCGACGAGCAACTCCGACTTCGTTCGATGGTGCGCCAGGGCGACGAGGCCAAACTGACGTTCATCCGATCCAACCTGCGGCTGGTGATTTCGATCGCCAAGCGTTACACCGGGCGGGGGATGGAACTGCTCGACCTGATCCAGGAGGGGAACCTGGGCCTGATTCGAGCGGTGGAGAAGTTCGACTGGCGCAAAGGATTCAAGTTCTCGACCTACGCCACCTGGTGGATTCGGCAGGCGATCGCCCGGGGATTGGGCAATCAGGCCCGCACGATCCGGCTCCCGGTTCACATGGCCGACGTACTCCGGGCCGTGGACGACGCCCGTCAGGGTCTGACCGACCAGTTGCACCGCCCGCCCACCAACGAAGAACTGGCCAGCCACACCGGAATCCCCCTCGACCGGGTGAGGGCAGTGACGGACGCCCCCATCGACACGGTATCCCTGGACAAGCCGGTCGGAGACGACGGCGAGAGCGAGTTGCACGAGTTCGTGGTGGATGTCAGGGCAGAGGACCCCTTCGTCGAAGTGGTCGAGAAGGTCCGCTCGGACGAGATCCACCGAGCGATCGAACGGCTCGACCCACCAGAGCGGATCGTCCTCACCCTGCGCTTCGGGCTCAATGGTGACGACCCGTGGACCCTGTCCGCCGTGGGCGAGTACCTGGGTCTCACCCGGGAGCGGATCCGCCAGATCGAGAACCGAGGTCTGGCCCGGCTGCGCCACCCGGCCGCAGGCATCAACCTGGAATCCCTCCTTTGAGCCGGCGCCCCGGGTAGATTCAGTCCATGGATCCCGTTGTACAGGTGGTGTTGCAGATCGGCGCGGTAGGGGCCGTGGGAGGCCTGGTCGGCGGGCTGTTTGCTTCGAGTCGGTCGAGCCTGGTGGGCTCGATCATCATGGGTGTGCTCGGTGGCATCGCCGGGGCGGCAGTCCTGCGCATCGCCGGGGTCAGGCCGATTTTCGAAGCGGGCGAAGGGTTCAGCTACCTCTACGCCTTCGCCTCCGGGCTTTTGCTCGGGTACGTGGTCTCGGCCTCGAACAAGTAACGAGCGCCGCCCCGCCGGTTCAGCCGACCGCGCCAGAGGCCGCCATGTTCAATTCGATCAGGCGGTTCATCTCGACGGCATACTCCATCGGGAGTTCCCGTACGATCGGCTCGATGAAGCCGGCCACCACCATCGACGTCGCCTGCTCCTCGGTGAGTCCCCGACTCATCAGGTAGAACAACTGGGCATCCCCCACCTTCGACACCGTTGCCTCGTGGCCGATCTCGGCGTCGTTCTCCTCGATCTCCATGTAGGGATAGGTGTCGGATCGAGAGGCATCGTCGAGGATCAGTGCGTCGCATCGGACGAAGCTCTTGGCGTTGGTGGCGTTGGGTTCCACCCTCACCAACCCGCGATAGCCGGCCCTTCCACCACCCTTGGCGATCGACTTGGAGATGATGGTCGACGTGGTGTCGGGAGCGACGTGAACCATCTTGGCGCCCGCATCCTGATGCTGGCCTTCGCCGGCGAATGCGATGGAGAGCACCTCTCCGTGGGCGCCGGGCTCCATCAGCCACACTGCCGGGTACTTCATGGTCAGTTTCGAACCGAGGTTTCCGTCGATCCACTCCATCGTGGCGTCGGCGTAGGCGGCGGCCCGCTTGGTGACGAGGTTGTACACGTTGTTCGACCAGTTCTGGAT
>DAIOGO010000061.1:0-15691 GCA_036745195.1 Actinomycetota bacterium
AGGTCAGCTTCCCCCTGGTGATCAGAACGGCCAACGGGGGTGGGGTCCGCTTCGGCGCCCAGCACTCCCAGAGCGTGGAGAACTGGGCGATGATGATCCCCGGTCTCAAGGTGGTGGCGCCGTCCACCCCGGGCGACGTGGTGGGCCTGCTCGCCGCCTCGATCAGGGATCCGGATCCGGTGATCTTCTTCGAGCACAAAGCGCTGCTGGCGACCAAAGAGGACGTGCCGGAGGGCGAGATCGTCGAGCCGCTGGGAGTGGCGAGAGTCGTGAGGGAAGGTTCGGATGTCACGATCGCCGCTCTGGCATTAATGGTTCCCCGTGCGCTGGAGGCGGCCGAGCGGTTGTTCGAGGAGGGGATCTCGGCCGAAGTCGTCGATGTCCGATCCCTGGTTCCTCTGGACACCGACACCCTCCTCGCTTCGGTCGTCAAGACGGGTCGATTCTTCACGGTGGAAGAGAACCCTCGCCTGTGTGGCTGGGGAGCCGAACTCGTGTCGATAGTCTCCGAGGAGGCGTTTTGGGACCTGGACGGCCCCAGTATCCGGATCACGACTCCGCACATCCCCCTTCCGTCCGCAGCTGCCCTCGAGGATCTCGCTCTTCCCTCCGTCGACCGGATCTTCGAGACGGTCTCTCGGGCGATCGATTCCAGGGTGGGGGCGTGAGCAGCAGAACGCTGATCCGTGGTGGGTGTGTCCTGACCCTCGGAGCGCGCACTCCCAACTTCGAGGTGGCCGACGTGCTGATCCAGGATGGCCGGGTGAGTGAGGTTGGACCCGGTCTGCGCGCCCGTGATGCCGAGGTGATCGATGCAGCCGACACGATCGTGATGCCCGGCTTCGTCGACGTGCACCGACACACCTGGCAGTCGCTGTTTCGGAATCTCGACGGTGCGGCGACCGACGACACCCTGACGCCGGCCAGTCGATTCGGCCCGCACTACCTGGCCGAAGATGCGTACGCAGGCACCCTGATCGGTCTGCTGGGGGCAATCGAAGCCGGCATCACCACGGTGGTGGACCTGTCGGACATCCAGATGGGAACCGACTTCACCGAAGCCGTACTCCAGGCCCATACCGACGCCGGTGTACGCACGGTGTTCGTGCCCGCCTCTCCGCCATGGTTGGTACAGGCCGATGGCCAATCCTGGCTCGGCGAGGCGATCTCGCAGGCTACTTCTCGAGGTGTGGCGGCTGCGTTCGGAGCCTCCTCCCCCGTCGGGGTGGATCTGGTCGAACGGGAGTGGCAGCTCGCACGTGAGCACGGCTGGCGAATTCATGCGCATGTCGGGTCGGCACCCGAAGAGACCGGCAAGGTGGCCCGGCTGGGAGGGCTCGGTCGGCTCGGCCCGGACGTGACCCTCGTCCACTGCTCGCAGCTCGACGAGTCCGACCTGGACGCCATCACTTCCACTCGGACAGAGGTATGCCTCACCCCTTCGACCGAGATGACACGGGGCGTCACTCCACCGATCCAGTCCCTGCTCGACCGGGGCATCCGCCCCGGGTTGGGAACCGACCGCCAAGGAATGGCTCCCGGCGACATGTTCGCCCAGATGCGATCGGTCATCTCGGTCCAGCATGCTCGAATGTTCGACCTCAAACTGGCGGGCAAAGCATCCCTGCCTCAACTCATGAACACCCGGGATGTCATCAGATTCGCCACCATCGAGGGAGCCCGGGTGGCCGGACTCGGCGACACGACCGGCTCGATCGAGCCCGGGAAGGCGGCCGACCTGATTCTGCTGCGGACCGACCGTCCGAACATCCATCCGATCAACGACCCGATCGGCGCAGTTGTGTGGGGGATGGACACTTCGAATGTCGACTGGGTGTTCGTCGGGGGAAAGCCCGTCATGCGGGAAGGGGCCCTTCAGGCCGATGTGAGCCGGGCTGTTCGGCTCGCCAACGTAGCCCGTGCACGCGTCGCGCAAGCGTCCGGGTTGTCATCCGGAATGGAGGGAGTCGCATGACCGCCAGGGCGCCTTCTTCCGCCATCACGTCGTTCGTGGTCGCCTCCCGGTACATGCCCGTCTATGTGGCGCTGCTCCTGTTACTGGTGGTGGCGGCCAGCTGGGTCCCGGAAACACTGGGCGCAGTGGCCCTCTCTGCCATCGCCCCGTTCGGGGCACTGCTCGCCATCACCGCACTCGGGCAGATGCTGGTCATCATGACCGGGGGCATCGATCTGAGCACTCCCGGCACTCTGACCCTGGCGGCGATGATCATGGTCGGGGTCGGGGCACAGGACGACGCCAGAATCGGCCTGGCGATTCTCACGGCCATCGGAGCGGCGGCCGTCATCGGCCTCGTCAATGGCCTCCTGGTCGGGGGTATCAAGCTCAATCCGCTGATCGTGACGCTGGCGGTCGGCCAGGTGGTGGCGGGTGTTGTGAGCCGCTACGTGCGGACGTTCCCGGTTCAAAGCGCGGTGCCGGCGGGTTTGTCCGAATGGGCGGCAACCCGGATCTTGGGAGTCAGTCCCATCTTCTGGATCGGATTGGTGGTCACGGTGCTCCTCAGCCTGGCACTTCGCTACACCTCGGTTGGACGGAGGTTCCAAGTCGTGGGAGCCAACCCGGTCTCTTCGCAGGTGGTGGGCATACGGGTGACTCTCAATCAGATCCTCGTCTACGTGGCGGCCGCGATCCTCTACGCCGTCGCCGGGGTGGCGCTGGGCGCGTTGCTCCGCAACCCCGGCGTCAACATCGGCTCCCCGTACCTCCTGGGGCCGATCGCGGCGGTGGTGATCGGGGGAGCATCGCTCACCGGGGGACTGGCCAGTCCGATCTCCACCCTGGTTGCCGCCTTCTTCCTCACCGGGCTCAATCAGATGATGCGCTCCCTCGGATTGCCCACCGCCCTCCAGTTCGTCGTTTTCGGGTTGGTGATCATCGGCGGGATGCTGGTTTCCGGGGATCGCATCATCAAAGGCGTCGAGCGGGTCATGCGCGAACGGCGAAGACCCCCACGCATGCCCACCGACGAGAGAGAAAGGATCGACTCGAGTTGAACGTGATTGAGAGACAGGAGAACGAACCGAACCCGACTACACGGAGCCCCCTACAAGGGCAGAGGAGGAGCGAATGAAACCGAGAATGATCATGGGTCTCATCGCCATACTGGCGCTGGTGACCGCCGCCTGCGGCTCTGGAGCGGAGGAGACCACAACAACCACCGCCGCTCCTGCAACGACCGAGGGAACGACTCCTGCGACCACCGGCGATACGACACCGGTGATCGAAGGTCCGCTCGGCGAATACGGAGAAGACCCGGCGGCAGCCGACCCGGCTCTCGTCGCCAAGGCGCTCGGACCAGTGGAACCCTCTGACGAGGCGAGCTGGAACATCGTGCTCGCCTCGATCGCCCGGGCCGGCCAGAGCCTCGATCAGGCGATGATCGACAAGGCGATGGAGTGCTGGCGAAACCAGGAGTGTGACACCGGGTCGGGCGGAGAGTTGGTGATGGGCTATGCCGACGGCGGCGGCGACACCGTCAATGTGTGGCGGGGCGTGAGCCACATGGAAGCCATTCTGCAGGCTCTCACCTACCCCGAGATCGGGGCGATCGTCTCGACGGCAGCCGACTTCGATCAGGATCCGGCGGTTCATGCCAACGACGTTCGCTTTCTGATCCAGCGGGGCGTCGACTTCATCGTCGGCTACCCCGACGTGGGAGTCGCTCTCGCCCAGGCAGTGTCCGAGGCCGAAGCCGCCGGAATCCCGTACTTCTCATTCTCGGCTGGATACGTCGGGCTCCCGGGCCAGGACGGAGCGCTCACGCCGGGAGAGGACTACGGCGGGGTCGTGGGCGAGGATCTCTGCGCCCTCGGTCAGAGCTTCGCACAGGTGCTGAACGATGGAGTTGGCACGGGCCAGGTTGCCATGCTGGGCGGCACACCGGGCAACGCCCTCACCCTGGGCTGGCAGCAGTGTGCGGTCGACTCCCTGGCCGGCGGCGTCGAGCTCGTCAACCCGCCCGCCGACGAGAACTCCACCACCGGCGATACCTACTGGGTGAACACGTTCGCCCTGGATGCGGCTCGTGGCCTACTGACCACGAATCCCGAGATCAAGGGCTGGGCCTACGAGTACTCGGACGGCCTCTTCACAGCCCTCCAGGCATACGCCGAATTGAACATCCCGGTGGAGAACCTGACGGTGGCCCTCCGCACCGACGAGCAGACGTTGTTCTGTGACTGGGCTGCCAGGGCAGAGCCGACCTACAACATCTGGTACTCGGCCGGTGGGAACTTCCAGTCGCGCACGGCGGTGACAGCCGCGATGCTGAAACTGGCCGGCGCCGATGTTCCCGGCCAGATCGTGGTGCCTCATGTCATGCGCCAGGTGACAGCCGGCGACTGCAATCCCGACAGGGTCAACGAAGTCGTGTCGGGAACCTCGCTGGTGCCCGACAGCGTCCTCCAACTGATGTTCGGCGGATGACCTGACCCAGCCCGGGGAGAGTCGATGAGTCGCGAACTTGTTCTCGAAATCGAAGGAGTGTCCCGCCAGTTCGGGGCGGTTCGAGCGTTGACCGATGTCAGCTTCGACTGCCGCGCCGGCGAGGTGCATGCCCTGGTTGGAGAGAATGGTTCGGGCAAGTCGACTCTCCTCGGGATTGCCTCCGGCTTCGTCGAGCCCGATCGGGGGACAGTAAAGATCGGAGGCACTCTGCTCAAGCGCGACTCGCCGGCCCAGGCCCGCAAGTTGGGCTTGGCGATGGCCTACCAGGACGGTTCTGCCGTCCACGCCGAACCGGTGAAGAACAACCTCTTTTACGCGGCGCCACCGGATCGACGACCCCCCTTCTGGCGACGGAAGAAGTGGGCCCGCCAGGTCCTGGCGGACTTCGACCTCGACCTGGAGTTGTTTCCCGATGCCCCGGCTGGCTTCCTCACGATGGCCGAACGCCAGCTGTTCGAGGTGGCAAAGGCGCTCGTGACGGATCCGAAGGTCCTGTTGCTCGATGAGCCGACCACCGCGCTCGGCCCCGACGAGGTGGAGGCGCTTCACCGCACCGTTCTCGCTTGTCGATCCCGGGGGGTCGGCGTCGTCTATGTCAGCCACCGCCTCCCTGAGGTGCTCGAGGTGGCGGACCGCATCACCGTCCTTCGTGACGGGACTCATCAGGGCACCTTCGATGCCCATGCGACGTCTGAGCCCGAATTGGTCGAACGAATCGTCGGCCGACCGTTCGAGGCTGCCTTCCCAGCTTCGCTTCCTCCCGCTGCGGAGCCTCAGGAGGTGCTGGTCGTCGACGGCCTCCAGGGGCAGTCGTTCGGGCCCGTCAGCTTCACCCTCCAGACCGGCGAGGTCGTCGGCATCGCCGGAGCGGAGGGCAATGGACAATCCCAACTCTTCGACTGCCTGGCCGGGAGAGTGCCTCCCCGAGTTGGGCGAGTGACGTGCGAGGGTCGCGACCTCTCTCTCGTATCCACCCACGAGGCAGTGGGCGCCGGGATCATGCTTCTCCCGGGCAATCGCAAGCAGGAGGCTCTGATGGGTGTGCTCGGAGTCAAGGCCAACACCACCATCCAGTCCTTGCGCCGTTTCACCCGATTCGGGCTGTTGCGCAGGCGGGCGGAGCGAACCGCCGTCGAAGGGCTCGTGACGAGGTTGGCGATCCGCACACCTTCGCTCGAACAGCCCGTCGAGTTCCTCTCGGGTGGCAATCAGCAGAAGGTGGCGGTCGCTCGATCGTTTCTGAAGGAACCGGCAGTGATACTCGCCTACGAGCCGACTCAGGGCGTCGACGTCGGTTCCCGTTTCGACATCTACGAGGCCCTCAGGGCCCGGGCGAGTGCCGGGACCGCTCTGCTGGTCAAGTCGAGCGACCCGATCGAGCTGTCGGGTCTGTGCGATCGGGTGCTCGTCATGTCGCGAGGCACCATCATCGAGGAGATCCCCGGCGACGAACTCGACGAGGTTCGGATCGTCGAGGCGATCGTTCGAGGCCCTGGCATGTCCAGGGCGGCCCGCTCCCCCCTCGGGGTTGCCATGCCGAAGAGCGCCGGGCAGGACTGACCGTGAACCCGGAGATCACGACCACCCGCATCGACCGTACCCGCCGGCTCATCCGCAACGGACTGCGCAACCTCCGGGACAAGAACAAGTGGCGCAAGGTCGTCAAGCTGAGGTTGTGGATGCCGGTGGCGCTCCAGACGTTGCTGGTCGTCGCCCTCCTGTCGTATACCAACGGCCGGTTCGAGGGGTTCATCAACCGGACCAACATCCTCAACATCTTGATCCTGGCGATCCCGCTGGCCCTGGCGGCGATCGCCCAGACCCATGCCATCCTGGTCGGCTACCTCGATCTCTCGGTGGGCGCGATGATCAGTTTCGGGGTCGTGGCGGCGTCGTTTCTCATGGGCGCCGATGCCACCAACTCGGAGATCGCGATAGCCACTCTCGCCATCCTGGGGGGTGGAGTAGGCCTCGGTCTGAGCAACGCCGGCCTGATCCGGGGAGTCAAGATCCCCTCTCTGATTGCGACACTGGCAACGCTGAGCATCCTCGACGGGATCTCGCTCACGCTGCGGCCCACCGCCCAGGGCATCATCAGCCCCGACCTGGTTGCGGTGCTGACCAGGAGTTGGGGGCCTATCCCCATCGCCTTCGTTCTCGTAGTGGTCGGGGCCGCCGGGCTCGATCTGTGGTTGCATGCCTCTGGCTCCGGGCTCCAGGTTCGGGCGGTCGGCTTCGACGAGCGGGCCGCCAAACGCGGCGGGATCCGGACGAACTGGGTGAGGGTGAGAGCCCTCCTGTTGTCGAGCACCTTTGCCGCCCTGGCTGCCTTCTTCGTGATGGCCCGCTCCCCGATCGGTAACGCCCAGGTTGGGTCGACCTTCGCCCTCACCAGCATTACCGCCGCCGTGCTCGGTGGCGCCTCGCTGGCCGGGGGCCGGGCGACGTTCGTTGGCAGCACGGTGGCTTCAGTTCTGCTGGCACTGATCATCACCGTCCTCCCGTTCCTGGGCCTCTCGCCCGATGACGGTTCGTTGATCATTGGCCTGCTGGTGCTGGTGGGGATCCTGCTGTTCCAGGTGGGAGACCTCAAAGAGATCGTGAAGCGAAACTTCCGCCGGGCGAGGCGGTTGGTAGTGGGAAGTCGCCCGGTCGGGCCTGCTGCGCTCCCTGACCTCTACCCCACCGGCACCGACTTCCGGGTCGTTCCATCGGGCCGGACACTGATCCGGGGCGGCATCGTGCTCACGCTCGACCCGGAGATCGGCGATCTTGCTTCAGGCGATGTTCTGATCGAGGGCGACCGCATCGTCGAGGTCCGTCCGAATATCGATGCCGCCGACTCCGAGGTGATCGATGCCACCGGGATGATCGTGGTCCCCGGGTTCGTCGACACCCACCGTCACATCTGGGAGGGACTGCTGCGCAACTTGGGCACCGACGTCCCCCTGGAGGGTCGAACCAGCTACATCTCGTTCGTCCTTCACAAGCTGGCGCCGGCGTTTCGGCCGGAGGACGCCTACCTCGGCAACCTCGTCTCGGCCTTGGGCGCCATCGACGCAGGTGTCACCACCCTGCTCGACTGGTCGCACATCCAGGGTTCGCCCGATCACACCGACGCAGTCGTCGAGGCTCTGCAGGACTCGGGAATGCGGGCGGTGTTCGCCTACGGGTTTCCCTGGTGGGGCAAGTGGGAGGAGCGCCAACCGAGCTGGTTCGTGCGGGCGGCGACGGAGCATTTCTCCTCCAAGGATCAGAAGCTGACCCTTGCCCTGGCCGCTCCCGGCCCGGAATTCACCGACTTCGAGGTGACCCGTGATCACTGGAAACTCGCACGAGAGGCAGGGGCGCGTATCAGCACACACGTGGGGGTTGGCTCCTACGGGATGTCGGCCAAGGTCCAGGCGATGGGAACGGCAGGCCTGCTCGGGCCAGACACCACCTACATCCACTGCACCACCCTCAACGACACCGAGATCCAGATGATCGTCGACAGCGGGGGAACCGTGTCGCTCGCCGCGCCGGTGGAGATGATGATGGGCCACGGGATGCCGCCCATCCAGAAGTTCCTCGATCGGGGGCTTCGCCCGAGCCTGAGCATCGACGTGGAGACCAACGTCCCCAGCGACATGTTCAACCAGATGCGGTCGGTCCTCGCCCTCCAGCGTTCGATGGCGGCGGCCACCGGAAGGGCCCCGGTCGGTCCCCGGGACGTCCTCGCCTGGGCAACGGTCGAAGGGGCGAGAGCCAATGGTCTGGAGGGCCGGGTGGGAAGCTTGACACCGGGCAAACAGGCCGATCTGGTTCTGCTTCGAACAGATCGGATGAACGTGACCCCGTTGAACGACCCGGTGACGGCGGTGGTCACCGGGATGGACACCGGGAACGTGGACACAGTCATGGTGGGCGGCCGCCTCCTCAAACAGGGCGGCAAGTTGCTCCATGTCGACTGGAGCGCCGTGCGGCGACTCACGTCCGAGTCACGCGACCATGTCATCGAGCGATCCGGGTTCAAGCTACCCAAGATCTGACGGCACGGCTTCCGGCTCCGACTCGAGCCGGCCGCCTCGCACCGTCGCTCCGATGACGATCCCGGCCGCCACCAGCACCAGGTTCTTCAGGATGTACTGGCCTTCCAGCGTTGGCACCAGGGGAGGTGTCTTCCAGGTCAATTCGGGGAACAACACGAGCGGCGTGATCGTGCCGGCCATCTGACCGAACAACAGCAAGAGGACCAGCCGCATCGACCTGCCCGCGATCATCCCCAGGCCGATGATCGTCTCGAGCACGGCCAGCATCACCCGGGCGAGGTCCCCGGTGACGAGGCCGCCGGTGAGGATGGCGGTGGTGTCCGTGGCGATCCGATCGGCCGCGCTCAGCCCGGGGACGAACTTGAGAACCCCAAACCAGAGGAATATGACACCAATCGAGACCCGGAGCATGACGACCCCGTGACCGGCCATCCACCGGGTCAGCCGACGATCCAGCCCCGCCAGCCGCGGACTGGTTTCGATCGCCGACGCCGGGACCCGGTTCATCACCGAAACGGTACCCGTCCATCGGTCCAAGCCAACATGCGTGCAGGCGGCCTTCCCGCTCGGAGGCCGGGACTACAGAGGTCAGCCGCGGCGACCCACCACCCAGGCGGTGGCAACCCAGCCTGCCACGGTCCACAGACCGAGCACCAGATAGGACCGGCCGACGTCGGCGACCAGACCGGTACTCAGCCCGTCCCGAATCACCACGGCCATGTGGTAGAAGGGAAGGGCCCGATGGATCGACGCCAACCAGGCCGGGAACTGCGCGATAGGAACGACGATCGGCGAGAAGAGCGTCACGAAGAACACGATCATGTTGGTGATGAAGTTGATGACCACCGGGTTCTTGATGCCGTGTGCCATCCCGAATCCGACCGACGTCGTCATCAGCGACGTGAGGAGCACGGCCGGGACCACCATCCACGACACGTCCAGCTCTACCCCGTAGTACCAGACTCCCACGCCGAGACCGGTCGCCACGCCTGGCAACGCGAACAGGGTGAACACCGTGAATGTGGAGGCGGCCGCCGCCAGCCGGGGCACCGGCAACGACCAGAGGAAATCGTACGTATGGGCCACCCTCTGCTGCCCGACCATGTTGGGGACCATCACGAAGCCGATCGGAATGAGCGCCAACGCCGGCACCCCGGTCGCCAGGAAGGTCTTGACGACTGCGGGCACGTCACCCAGATAGAAACCGTACATGATCCCCATTCCCGCACCCATCAGGATCTGGATCACGACTCCGATCATCAACCACTGCCCAAGGCCTCTGACGTCGAATCGCATCATCATCAGATAGGAGCGAAACCACCATCGGGGCCCCATCCCGACGGTGACGGGGCTCGGCGCCAGTGGTGACTCGAGCACCATCAGTCCCTCCGTCCGATGACCAGGGCAGCCAGCGCCACCGACCCTGCGGTGTAGAGACCCAGCACCAGATAGGAACGACCCACGTCGCCGACCAGGCCATCGGTGAGCCCGTCCCGGATCACGACGGCCATGTGATGAAACGGGAGCCACATGTTCACGTTCGCCAGCCAGGCGGGAAGGTTCTCAGGTGGGAAGTTGATCGGTGCGAAACCAAGGATGAAGAAGATCAACAGCTGGGTGATCAGCTGGGTGATCATCGGCTTGGGGATGGCGTGGGCGAAGGCATAGCCGATCATCGTGGCGGTGACGATCGTGAGAAGCACCGCCGGGATCAGCGAAAACGAGAACTGCAGCGGGAGTTCGTACCGCCACTGCGCGATGAGCAAGGCGGCCACCATCCCGGGAAGAGCGATCACGCTGTTTACGGTCGTCCAGGCGGCGGCCTGGGTGGTGCGAGGCACCGGCAACGACCACATGAAGTCGTAGGTTCCAGCAGACTTCTGGTTCCCGACCAGCTGCGGTCCGAGAACCAGGCCCACCGTGATGAGAGTCACCACCGCGACGCCGGTGGAGAGAAAGAGAGCATTCCGCTCCGGAATCTGGTCGAAGAACAATCCGATGCCGAGGGCAAACCCGCCTCCGATGACCACCTGGACCGCCACGATCAGCGGAAGCAGCATCCGGAGCGAACCCAGCTCCCAACGGGTCATCATGAGGTAGCCGTGGAGCCAGTGGGCTACTCCGGTCTTGACCGCCAGTCCCCCGACGGTGGCACTTCCGGAGGTCACGCTTCCCCACCCGTTGCAGCCGGTTCCTCTTCCGAGCGGTGCCCGGTGAGCCTGATGTAGACGTCCTCCAGCGTGGTGGCGGCCAGGGCGTATTCCTCCGCCTCGCCCTGCTGCATCAATTGCTGGGCCCACCCGATGGCGTGAGCAGAATCGGTCTCGGCAATGGTGGCCATGACGTTGTTGCCCACCCGGGTGTGATGGTCGACGAACGCCGGCATGGCGGGCGTGGTTCGGCCCGGCACCATCATCACCTGCAGGCGCATTCGCCCCCGATCCTGGGCCTTCAGCGACGATGGGGTGCCCTCGGCGATCAGCCGGCCGTCACTGATGATCGCCAGACGATCGACCGACTTCTCGGCTTCGAGCACGTTGTGGGTGACGAGGAACACGGATGCCCCGCCATCACCCAGCCGGCGGATCTGCTCCCACAGCAGACGCCTTCGGCGCGGATCGACATCGTTGGTCGGTTCGTCGAGGATGACCACCCGCCCGGGCCACACCGAGACCATGGCAAACCCGACCAGTCGCTTGATCCCTCCCGACAGCTTCGCCCCCAACGTCTCCCGCCACTCGCCCAGGTCGAGGGCCTCGATCATCTCATCCGTCCGCCGACCGACCACGGCGGCGTCTCCCCCTCGGATCATGCCGGTGAGAACGATCACCTGTCTGGCTTTGAACGAGTCGATGGGCATTTGCGCCTGGGGCAGGTAGGAACACAATTGCCGGGCTGCATCCGGGTCCTGCACCAGGTCGTGCGGGCCGAGCGTCAGACTCCCGGAGGTGGGTTTGAGAAGGCCGATGATCTGTTTCACCAGGGTGGTCTTGCCGGCTCCGTTGGGACCGAGCAACCCGAACACCTCGCCCGCCCCGACTTCGAGAGTGATCTGGTCGTTGGCCCGGAACTCGCCGAACATCTTCGACACCCGATCGGCTCTGAAGGTCCAATCGTCCACAGCCATCCTCCGTCGAGACAAAGCCAAGCCGAACGCTATCAACCTTCCGGGTGCGGTGGCGGGCTGGGCCCGACACCAGCCGAACCGTTCGATCGACCTGTGGGCTCCGGACCGGTCCATCGGGGCGGCCAGGTGGGACTGAATCCCCTTCCTGTCCCCGGTGCGAGTTCAATAGCCTTGGGGATGACCGAGGAGGTATGAGTGGAAAAGGAAGTCACGCTGTCGATTCACCTGATCGAGGACGAAGACGCGGTGACTCAGGCGATCGCCCGCCTCGACCTACGGGGCGAGCACTTCGAGACGAGCGGCAGTTCACGGCGAAACCCGAATGACAGCCCCCATCCGGTGATCGGCGAAGAGATCGCCATCGCCCGGGCGCTGGGCGAACTGCAGAACCAACTTGCCGAGGCGGCCTGGGCCAAGATCTACACGAGGGAGATCAGATAGTCGGAGGAATACCAGGTAGGTTGTTCCTGGTGATGCGTCGCCGACTCATCGACTGGCCGGCCTTACTGCGACTCCTGAGGCCTTCGACGACGGAGTGACGGCAATCGGATGACTCCGGCGGCATACTTGCCGTGTGGAGCACATCCGGATCGAGCATCGTCCCCCCGTCACCACTCTCACGCTGTCCCGGCCCGAGCGACGCAACGCCCTGTCGCTGGCGCTCATGAACGAGGTCTACGAGGCCATCGGGGCCCTTCCCGCCGACAGCCAGGTCGTGGTACTCGCCGCCGACGGCCCGGCGTTCTCCGCCGGTCACGACCTGGGCGAGATGGTCGACCGGGACGCCGGCTTCTACGCCGAGCTGTTCGACGTCTGCACCCGCATGATGGAGCGGATCCACCAGATCCCACAACCCGTGATCGCCAGGGTCCATGGCGTCGCCACCGCCGCCGGGTGCCAGCTGGTGGCATCGTGCGATCTCGTGGTGGCGGTGGACACCGCCACCTTCGCCACCCCGGGTGTGAAGATCGGGCTGTTCTGCTCGACACCGATGGTCCCGATCAGTCGGGCGGTGGGCCGGAAACGAGCCATGGAGATGCTGCTCACCGGAGAGCCCATCGACGCCAGCACCGCCCTCGACTGGGGTCTCGTCAACCGGGTCGTGCCCGCCGCCCGGCTCGACGACGAGATCGAACGACTCATCGGTCAGATCGTCCGCCACAGCCCCACGGTCATCGGAATCGGCAAAGAGGCCTTCTACCGCCAGGTCGAGCTCGATGAGGCTGGCGCCTACGACCTCACCAAAGCCGTCATGGCGGCCAACGCCCGACTGCCCGATGCTCGCGAAGGCATCAACGCTTTTCTCGGGAAGCGACCGGCCAACTGGCAGCCCACCGCCCGAGAGCGCTGACCGGCCGGTTTATCGTCCCAATATGCGCGATAGGGTCTCCATCACCGAACTGACGCCGCTGCTGTTCCTGGAACGATCGGCCGACGTCTTCCCCGACAAGGACGCCATCCGTTACCGGGAACGGGTCATCTCCTTCGCCCAGATGAAGACCACCACCAATCGACTGGCACGGGCGTTGGAGGAATCCGGCCTCTCCCCCGGTGACCGGGTCGCCTACCTGATGCCGAACCTCCCCGAGATGCAGATCGCCCACTTCGCGGTTCCGCTGGCCCGGTGCGTGCTCGTGGCGATCAACACCCGGCTCTCGGGTCCGGAGATCGAGTACATCCTCCAGCACTCGGGCGCAACCATGCTGGTGGTCGACACCGCCCTCTTGCCGGTGGTCGCCCCGCACCTCGCCGCCTGCCCCAACCTCCGCGAAGTGGTGACGTGCCACGATCCGTACTCGGGGGCCGCCCGCCCCGGAGGGCACACCGACTACGCCGACCTGATGGCACGTGGCGACGACCGAACCCTCCCGTTTCGGGTCGATGACGAGGAACAGACCATCTCGATCAACTACACCTCGGGAACCACCGGACGCCCGAAGGGCGTCACCTACACCCACCGGGGCGCCCACCTCAATGCGCTGGCCGAGTTGATTCACAGCCGCCACACTCCGGAATCGGTGTACCTGTGGACCCTTCCGATGTTCCACTGCAACGGCTGGTGCACCACCTGGGCATTGCCTGCCATCGGCGGAACGAGCGTGTGCTTGAGGGCGGTGGACCCGGCAGAGATCTGGAGGCTCATCGTCACGGAGGGGGTCACCCACCTCAACGCCGCACCCACAGTCCTGATCTCTCTGGTGAGTCATCCCGATGCCGCCCCATTCGATCGGGACTTCGTGATCACCACCGCCGGGGCGCCGCCATCGCCTACCCTCCTCCACCAGGTGAGCGCCCTGGGTGCCCGCGTCGTCCACGTGTATGGGCTCACCGAGACTTACGGCCCTTACACGGTCTGCGAATACCAGACCGACTGGAACCGGCTCGACGAGAGGGACCGGGTCCGAATGCTGGCCCGCCAAGGCGTGGCCTACCTGGGAGCCGACCCGATCAGGGTGGTCGATGAGACCATGGCCGATGTTCCCCGCGACGGCGCGACCATGGGCGAGGTCGTCATGCGCGGCAACAACGTCATGTCCGGGTACTTCGCCGACCCAGAAGCCACCGGGCAAGCCTTTGCCGGCGGCTGGTTCCATTCCGGAGACCTCGGAGTGTGGCACCCCGACGGCTACATCGAGCTGCGCGACCGCGCCAAGGACATCATCATTTCGGGCGGCGAGAACATCTCCACCATCGAAGTGGAGCAGGCGATCGTCTCACACCCAGCCGTGCTCGAATGTGCCGTAGTCGCCATGCCCCATGACACATGGGGCGAACGCCCCAAGGCGTTCGTCACCCTCCGGCCCGGGGCCACCGCCCACCCCGCCGACCTGATCCAGCACGTCAAGAGCCGGCTCGCATCGTTCAAAGCCCCCGACGAGATCGAGATCGTCGACGCCCTCCCCAAGACATCCACCGGCAAGATCCAGAAATTCGTGTTGCGCGAAAGGCTGTGGAGCGGCGAGAAACGGATCAACTGAGACGAGGCTCTCGATCTGACCATCGCCCTCGCCCGACCCGGGGGCCCCACCGCTGCCCCACCGCCGACCAAATAGAATCGTGCTGTGGCGGCGCCCAGCGACTTTCTCCGCATCGCCCTCGACCCGGTTCGGCTGGCCGTTTTGGGCCGCGCCGTCCCCGGCCCCGTCGACCCCGAGCAACTGGCGAAGGAGTTGGATGTCAACGTTCGCAAAGTGATCAGAGCGATCGGGACCCTGCGGAGCGCCGGTCTCCTCACCGACGACCTGCGGCTGGTCCCGGGGGTCCTCGCCGAGATCGCCCGGGCCCTTCCGGCAGCCGAGCCCGCCGCCCCGGGGGTGCTGGCCGGAGGATGGACCGAGCCGGAGGCAGAGATCCTGCGCACCTTCTTTGCAGGCACACGCCTCACCTCGATCCCGATCCACCGGGCCAAACGCCGGGTGGTCCTGGAACGGATCGTGCAGGAGTTCGAGCCGGGGTTGCGGTACCAGGAGCGGGCCGTCAACCGGATCGCCGAGGCGTTCCACGAGGACTACGCCGCCCTTCGCCGCTACATGGTCGACGAGGGACTGCTCACCCGGGCCGACGGTGTCTACTGGCGCACCGGTGGGCGGTACCTGCCGGACCCGATGCCACCGTCAGCCACGTCCGGGGCCGATGAGATCGCGTGACACTTTTCGGTCGGCCGGAGGCACTCCAGGGATGTGGGACAGGCCATGACAACCGAGGTGGGTGAGTTCGAAGCCTTCGTTCGTCTCCATGAGCCTCGCCTGCGAAGGGCCCTCATCGCCTGTTGGGGACCGGATCTGGGTCGAGAAGCAACCGCCGAAGCGCTCTCCTTTGCCTGGTCGAACTGGGATCGCATCCGAGACACGACCAACCCGGTGGGTTATCTGTATGTGGTCGGGCGGAGAAGCGTCCGGCGCCGCCGGTTGCGTGTTCCGGTCGATCGACCGATCTGGTCAGAACCCTGGATCGAGCCGGCTCTGTCAGGGGCGCTTCGCAGCCTCACTCCGCACCAACGAGTGGCGGTAGTGCTCCACCACGGCTTCGGCTGGACGCTGGACGAGGTGTCCGAGGTCCTCGGGG
>DAIOGO010000062.1:0-15282 GCA_036745195.1 Actinomycetota bacterium
CGGCCTGCAACCCGGCGACGGAGTGGTCACCGTTGCGGGCCCGCTCGTCGAGGGCCCGCAATTCCCCGAGGTCGGCTGCCATCTGAGGATCATCCGGAGGGTGCACGGCGGGAAGCCGCAACGATCCTGCCCGGGTCCGCTCCATCCACCGCAGCAGGTGCCAGGGTCGACCGGCCCCGGCGGAAAGACGGAGGGCGGTGCGCCCCAGCGCCGCCGCCTGCCGGGAGGCGTGGACCCGCATCTCGGTGCCGCCGAGCGACGCCTGGTGATCGTCGAAGACCGTCATTCCCTGTCGTATCGCCCGATAGGCTCTGGCCCGATCTCCCCGGCCATCATGGCGCAACGCCTGGATGTGCAGACCCTGGATCTGCAAATCGGGACGGTGCAGCCGCCTGGCCCCCCGGAGCCAGCCGTCGATGTCGGCCTCGGGAAGCGGGAACCGGCCGAGGAGAGCCGACTCCACCAGTCGGAGGGCGGCGGCGGTCCCCGGACCGACCAACCCGCCATCCACCGCCTCCCGTCCAAGACCGAGCGCTCGATCGGCATCGATCAGTTCGCCCTGGGCCAGCTTGCTTTCCGCCTCGATCAGCCGGGCGAGTTCGATCCAACCACGTCGCCCCAGTCGCTCGAAGAGCCGGGCAGCGGCACCTGCCGCCTGCTCGGCTTCGGTGAGACGTCCCAGCACCCGCAGCGCCTGGGCCAGCGCCAACGTCGCCTCCGCCCGCGCCAATTCGAGTCCCTGCCGGCTGAACGACTCGATCGCCCGCTCGATGGCGGCGATGGCGTCCTCGCTCAAACCGGCCGCCATCAACACGTCGCTGCGATGGAGTTCGAGGTGCCCCGGATTCACGCCAGAGGATGTTGCGCCGACCTCGTCGAGGAACCGCAGCGCCGCCACCAGATCCCCGCGCCGGGCCGCCAGTTCGGATCGAAGGACGATTCCGCCGGCCAGCGCCCCCCACGCCCCATCCTCGGACAGGAGCCGGTTGGCGGCCTCGACATCATGGTCCGCCTCCCGGTACTGACCCAGGAAGGCCCGCATGTGGGCCCGATTGGTGAGAAGCCGGGCAAGCCAGACCCGGTCGCCGGCCCGGCGCAGCACCACCTCGGCCCCGTCCAATTCCGAGACCAACTCGGGCCGGCCCCCCATCCTGAACGCCAGCACGGTTCGCTGCACGATCGCCCGCGCCCGGGCCACTCCCACCGAACCTTCGACAGCCAGGTCCGCCATCTGCCGGGCCTCCGATGTGAGACCCAGTTCGGCGAGCGGACCGACCAGGCTCATCATCACTTCCGCCCGCAATCCCCTGTCGGGAGCAACGGCCAGCGCTTGGTCCAGGACCTGGCGTGCCCTGCCGGCATCGCCTCCACGCAGATGGGCCAGCCCCAGCGCCCTCAGCGTTCGCGCCTGATTCGACCGATCCCCCTCGGTCTCGAAGGCGAATGCCAGCGACGGGCCGGTGGCGATGACTCCGGCCGGATCCACCTCGAGGAGAACGAACAACGACTCCACCCGGGGATCTTCGGACATCGCGACATCTTGCCAGCGCACGGACCAAACTGATCGGGAAGAGGGGGGTCGGTGGTCCCTACCGGGATGGCCGTCTCCGAGACCGAGCGCAAGAAGGGAGCACCATGGTTTCCGCACCGCAGATGGCCGAGCGCGTCAACCATTACGCCGAACGAGGAGCGATCACCCAGCCGAGAAGCGTGATTGCTGACCATGTCGATGGTCCCGGCTTCGTGTACCTGGCCGGGGAATTGCTGGTGGCCGAGGAGAACCGAGAGAGGGTAGAGCGTTCGCTGGGAGCCGACGGGCGCGGTCGGGGGAATCGGCCGGTTCCGCCCGGACTGGGAACGATCAGGCTGGGACCGGGGGTCGATCCGTTCGAAGCGGCCCGGGAGCTCACCGACGGCGAGCAGCAACTGGCCGCCCCCAACATGGTGCTCACCCTCGCCCCCCATTGGAGTTGGGGCTCGGCCAGCGACCCGGTCCCGGCCGGACCGCTCGGATCGAGGGCCGGCACGATCAAGAGCCCGGTCAGGGTGGCGGTGGTCGACACCGGCATGTTCCTTCCGATCCCGGCCGGGGTCGGGATCGGGATCTTCGAGTCCGACCCGGTCGACGTGCTCAGCCCGCGCGGGTTCGTCGATTGGTTCGGGGCAGGCCACGGAGGGTTCATCGCCGGGGTGATCGACCATCACGCCGGTGGCGCCACCATCGACGTCTACCGCGGCTTCGACTCTTCGGTGGACGTCCCCACCGAGACCGCCATCATCTCCGCGGTCGATCGCGCCCTGGCGGGCGGGGCGCGAGTGATCAACCTGTCGGTTGGCACCTACGGGCCGTATGGGAGACCGCCGGTCGCTCTCCATCAGGCCATGCGCCGCTGGAAGCAGGACCACCCCGAGTTGTTGATGGTGGCGGCGGCCGGCAACGATGGCCTCCCCGACCCCTGGTATCCGGCCGGTTTTGCCGGCGACTCCGAGTTCGCCGACTGGGTGGTGTCGGTGGGGGCATACGAGGGGAAGGGCACGCCCGCCGCCTTCTCCAACCACGGCGACTGGGTCAGGGCCTGGGCGCCGGGAGTCGGGGTCCATTCGCACTATCCGAAGGCCAAGCGGTTCCGGTCGGCCGACGGCGCGGTGGCCTCGTTCCCCGATGGTTTTGCCACCTGGAGCGGCACCTCGTTCGCGGCGCCCTTCGCTCTGGCCGCCATCCTGAGCAAGGCCGAAACCATGGGTCGCGACCCTCTGGCGGCGTGGCACGACCTCTCTTCCGCCGGCCCGGTGACGTTCCCCTGAGAAAATCGAAGCACCGTGTATCAGAGAGTGGGCTTACTGCTCTGTGTGGTTGAGGACCGGGAAAAGGGGCGTTCCGGTCTCTCACGATAGGGGGACGGTGGTGGGTTCCTTGGGGTTCCCACCACCAAATTCAAGGGAGGACCATGAGGAGCTTCGGCTCCTCATGGTCGCGTTCGGGGTCACAATCGAGCGAGACGCTCCAGCGCAGCCTCCAGCACCGCATCGTCCTTGCAGAACGCAAAGCGGACCAGACGCGAGCCCTCATCGGTGCGGTGGTAGAACGCCGAAGGGGGAATCGCCGCCACCCCCACCACGTCGATCAGATGGTCGACAAAGGCGAGATCGTTGGCGAAGCCAAACGGCGTGTGGTCGGCGAGGGCGTAATACGCCCCGTCCGGATGGGAGACGACGAACCCGAGGTTGCGCAGTCCCCCCACCAATAGGTCACGTTTGCGCCGGTAGCCGGCCAGGAGCTCTTCGTAATACGAGTCGGGGGCGGCCAGGGCGGCGGCCGATCCAGCCTGCATCGGGTTGGGAGTGGTGAAGGTGAGGAACTGGTGTGCCGCCCGCACCGCCGCCGTCAGGGGCTCGGGCCCTATCGCCCATCCGGTCTTCCATCCGGTCAAGGAGAACGACTTCCCGATCGACGAGAGCGTCAAGGTCCGTTCCCACATGCCGGGAAGGGCGGTGATGTGCACCATCTCCCCTTCGTAGACCATTCGTTCGTACACCTCGTCGGTGATGACGATGGCCCCACTCTGACGGGCCAACTCAGCGATGGCGGCGCACTCGGCGGCGTCGAACACGTGCCCGGTCGGGTTGTGCGGGGTGTTCACGACGATCGCCCGGGTCCGTTCGGTGAAGGCCGCCTCCAACTCGGCCGGGTCGAAACGGAAATCGGGGGCGTGGAGGGTGACGTAGCGGGGCACCACCCCGGCCAGGGCACAACCGACCGGATAGGCGTCGTAGGCCGGTTCGAACAGAATCACCTCGTCGACCGGTTCGAACAACCCGAGGAAGGCCGCCGCCAGCGCCTCGGTGCAACCCGAGGTCACGGTGATGTGGACGGCGGAATCAACCTCCAGTCCGGTGTCGACACGAAAGCGCTCGGCGATCGCCTGGCGGAGCACCGGCAGGCCCACCGAAGGCGGGTACTGGTTGGACGAGTGGAGGATGGCCTCGATCGCCGCCTGTTTGACGAACGAGGGGCCTTCCCAGCTCGGGTAGCCCTGCCCCAGGTCGACTGCCCTGGCGGCCTGGGCACGGGCGGTGATCTGGGAGAAGATGGTCGATCCGAAGGGGGCGAGTCGGCGGGAAACCATCCCTGCAGAATGGCATCGTTTCGCCCGGCGGCACCTCCCCCAACCGCAAATTGCGCGGTGAGAGGGCAGAAATCTGCTCTCTCACCACATAAAGTCGCTTCTCAGCCCCCGCTGACGGCGACGTCGGCCTCGATCGCGCCACGGCCGTCCCAGGTTCCTTCGTAGTACCCGTGGGGGAGGTGGACCTCGCGCGGCCCGTGACTGTGGCCACGGGTCATGGCGGTGGCGCCGGCGTGCGGCAAGGCCGAGCGGTCGAGCTTCTCGAGCCAGCGGTCGAGTTCCTCCAGGTCGGAGACGTCCGCCAGCGCTCGCCTGATGTCGGGACCGACCGGGTATCCCTTGAAGTACCAGCCGACGTGTTTGCGGAAGAGGCGGATACCGACGAACGGGTCGATCCACTCCACCAGCAGGGTGGCGTGCTCGCGCATCACGTCGGCGACGAACCCCAGTTGCGGGACCGTGTTGGTGGGCTCACCACGGAACGAGGCCGCCAAGTCGCCGAACAGCCACGGCCTCCCCAGGCAACCGCGTCCCACCACCACCCCGTCGCACCCGGTGTGTTCGACCATCCTGACCGCGTCGGACGCCTCCCAGATGTCGCCGTTGCCCAGCACCGGGATCGATGTCACCACCGCCTTGAGATGGCGGATCGCCTCCCAGTCGGCGCTCCCCGAGTAGAGCTGGTGGACGGTCCGGGCGTGGAGGGCCACCGCCGCCGCCCCCTCCTCCTCGGCGATGAGCCCACACTCGACATAGGTCAGATGATCGTCATCGATGCCCTTGCGCAGCTTGACCGTGATGGGGACACCGCCGGAATTGGCCACCGCCGCCGCCACGATCGCCCGGAACAGCGGCTTGCGCCACGGCAGGGCGCCACCGCCACCGTTGCGGGTGACCTTGGGCACCGGGCAGCCGAAGTTGAGATCGATGTGATCGGCCCTCTCCCGCTCCACCAGCAGCGCCACGGCCGCGCCCACCATCGCCGGGTCGGTCCCATACAGCTGGATCGAACGGGGGCTCTCGTCGGCGGGGAAGGTGGCGAGGTGGTTGGTCTTGGCGTCGCCATCCACCAGCGACCTCGCCCCCACCATCTCACACACGAACAGCCCTGCCCCGAACCGCCGGGCCAGCCGGCGGAAGGGAGCGTTGGTGACACCCGCCATGGGAGCCAGGACCACCGGAGGGTCGACGACGAGATGACCGATCTGCACCCGGCCAGGGTAGGGAGGGACCAGTCGGGAAGGGAAGACGGAGGACGACGCCGGCGGCTAGACCAGGACGACGTGCAGGTGTTTGGGTCCGTGGACACCCATTGTGATGATTTGCTCGATGTCGGCGGTGCGAGAGGGACCGGTGATGAACACCACGTTGGCCACCTCCGCCATCGAATCGGCCCGCTCCGCCCCCCAATGCGAGAGCGACCGGAACAGGGAGCTGCGCTCGAGGAGGGCGACATGAACCAGCGGAATCAGGGATGCCATCCGGGGCCGGCCCGGCCCGGAGCGGAGCACGATCGTTCCCGACTCGGCGAACCCAGCCTCGGCGCCGGTCACTCCCAGCTTCACATCGAGGTGAGAGCCCTGGATCGCCAATCGATCGTCCGCCCCGACGGTGTGGGGCCGGACCGGGAGGATCTCGGTCAGGCCTGCACCGAGCCCGGGGAGATACCGTCCGTCCCAGGCGAGGCAGTCGGCGGCGCCGTGCTCCGACGCCAGCCGGCGGACCACCGAGGCCGGATCCTCGTCGAGATGAACCACCCCTCCGATTCGCGCCAGGTTCTCCGCAAAGGTCGCCACCAGATCGACCTCGCCCAGGTCCGGCACCAGCGGACCCGGATCGATGTCGGCGGGATCACCCAAGGTGGCGAACGCCAGCTCGCTGGTCACCCTGGCGAGAAACCGGTCACGTTCCACGATTGTGTCTCCACCAGGAATGGAAAGACTCGGCGGCCGGGGCAGGGAGGTCGCGCCGTTCGGTCCAGTTGCCGGCATGGAAAGGCAGCTTCTCCACCCAGCCGGTGCGCCCCACCGTCCGGCCGAACACCGACCCGGCCGCCAGAAACGCCCTCCACAAGGTCGGGTTGGTGGCGGCCCGGGAATAGGCCGACAAGCCGGGCCGCAGCCACCCGAATCCAGACTCCCCTATGAGCTCGGAGCGGAGAGCGGTGAGCATGCCCGGAATGTCGATCCTGATCGGGCAGGCGTCACGACAGGCACCGCACAGGGTCGAGGCGAAGGGGAGATCGGACCACCCGCCATCCTCGGCCATGGCAGGGGTGAGCACCGAGCCAACCGGGCCGGCATAGGTGCCACCGTAGGCGTGCCCGCCCACCGTCCGGTAGACGGGACAGACGTTGAGGCAGGCCCCGCAGCGGATGCACCCGAGAATCTCGGAGGCGGAGGACCCCAGCACCCGCGACCGGCCGTTGTCGAGGATCACGACGTGCAACTCGTCCGGGCCGTCCGGATCACCGGGACGGCGCGGTCCCGTGACGATGTTGGTGTAGGCACTGAGTCGTTGCCCGGTGCCGGAGCGGGCGAGCACCTCCAGCATCACCGTAAGGTCGCCCGGCCCGGGGACCAGACGCTCCATCCCCATCACCACCACATGGACGCGGGGGGCGGTGGTCGAAAGCCGCCCATTGCCTTCGTTGGTGACGGTGACGATGGAGCCGGTGGAGGCGACCCCGAAGTTGGCGCCCGAGATCCCCATGTCCGCGCCGAGGAAGATCGGCCGCAGATGCCGCCGGGCGATCTCGTTCAACTCGACCGGCTCGTCGGTGTAACCGATCCCCAGCTTCTGCTCGAACAGACGGCCGATCTCCTGGCGGGTCTTGTGGAGTACCGGGGCGATGATGTGGCTCGGACGGTCGCCTGACAGTTGCACGATGAACTCGCCGAGATCGGTCTCGACCACCGTGACCCCGGCCTGTTCGAGGGCGTGGTTGAGCTCGATCTCCTCGGTGACCATCGACTTCACCTTGACCGCCGATCTGACACCTGCCCTGGCGGCGACGTCGCACACATAGCCGTTGGCCTCGGCGGCATCCCCGGCGAAGAAGACCTTCCCACCCAGCCGCTCGACCGAGTCGGCGAACTCAGCCAGATAGTTGTCGAGCCTGCCCAGCGTGTGGAGACGGATTTGTCGGGCACGATCCCGCATCTCCTCGAACCCGGAGAATTGGGACGCCGCCTCCTCGCGGTGAGACGCCAGCCGGCGGGCGGCGACGTCGTTGGCTCGCGCCTTGGGGGTGCCGATGTCGAGCTTGGCCCGTTCCCGGAAGGTGACCGGCGTCATGCTTCACCCTCCGCCAGGATTTCGACGATGTGCTTGACCTGGATCGACGAGCCCCGACGATGGAGACCGCCGGCGAGGTGCATCAGGCAACTCACGTCGCCGCCGGCCAGGGTCGTCGCCCCGGACGCCTCGACCTGTTCGAGCTTGCGATCCATGATGGCGGCCGACACCTCGGGGAGTTCCAGCGCGAACAGGCCGCCGAAGCCACAACACTCCCGGGCGCCATCCAGCCCACAACGTTCGACCCCGGGGGCCGAGTCGAGCAGCCGTTCGGCCTGCTCACCCAGTCCCAGGTTGCGAAGGCCGTGGCAGGAGTGGTGGTAGGCAACCGATCGTTCCGGGCCGGCTCGTGTCACCGCCTCCACCGCCAGGTCGTCGACCAGGAAGGAGGTGAGCTCACGGGTGCGCTCCGCCACCCGGGCCGCCCCCCAGTCGCCCGGCAGCAGTTCGGGAATGTGGCGGATCAGCATGTCGGCGCACGAGCCCGAGGGAACGACGATCGGGCCGGTGGTGGCGTCGAGAACCTCGACCGTGTGTCGGGCCATGGCAATCGCCTCGTCCCGATAGCCGGCGTTGAGGGCGGGTTGTCCGCAGCACGTCTGGTCGAACGGGAACTCGACCACGCACCCGTGCGACTCGAGCAGCCGGACGGTGGCCTTGCCGACCTCGGGGAAGAACCCGTCGACGAGGCAGGTGACGAACAGCTGGACCGTGGGCACACCACGACGGTACTCGGCGCCGTCGGCGTGTACTCCTGAACCCAGGGTTCACAGCTACACGTCGTGTACTCCTGAACCCAGGGTTCGCAACAACACAGCGTGTACTCCTGAACCCAGGGTTCGCAACAACACGTCGACTCCTACTCTGGCCGGATGACGACGTCTCTCGACCGGGCGCTGGAGGTGTTGACCGGCTCCGACGAGCGGCTCGACGCCATCGTGCGGGCCCACGGGCGACCCGAACGGTGGACCCGCCCCCCGGGGTTTGCCACCTTGATCCTGTTCATCCTCGAACAGCAGGTGTCGCTCGCCTCGGCCGCCGCCGCCTACCGCCGTCTCGAGCAACGTCTCGGGGAGGTGACACCGGCCGCAGTTCTCGGCGCCACCGACGAGGAGTTACGAGCGGACGGGTTCAGCCGCCAGAAGACCGGGTACGTCCGCCGGCTGGCGACCGTCCTGGAGGAGGGGGGCCTCGACCTGGCCGGCCTGGCCGGACTACCCGACGAGGCGGTGCGCTCGGCCCTCACAGCCCTCCCCGGGATCGGCCCGTGGACGGCCGACGTCTACCTCCTGGCCTGTCTCGAGCGCCCCGACGTGTGGCCGATCGGAGACCGGGCCCTCCAGGTGGCGGCGGGGGAAGCCATCACCGGCAGCGGGCCGTTGTCGCCGGCGGAACTCGACGAACTGGGCGAGGCCTGGCGACCCCACCGCTCGGTGGCCGCCCAGATCCTCTGGCACTCCTATCTCACCCGGAGAGGCCGCCCCACCGGTATTCCCAACGGGTGACGGGCGGCGACCAACCCACCTCCGGCGGAACCGCCCCCAAGATCGCCTTACCGCGGGTCCCCATATGGGCGGGTGATGATCTCCAGCGAGTGGCCGCTCGGGTCGTCGAAGTAGACGCCCCGACCGCCGTCGTGGGTGTTGATCTCGCCGGCCAGACGGTGTCCCGGGTCGGCCCAGAAGGCGAGACCCTGCGCTTCGATACGACCAAAGATCTGGTCGAACTCCTCCTCCCCGACCATGAACGCATAGTGCTGTGAGGAACCGGCGCCCTCCTCGTCGTAGAAGTCGAGGGTCACTCCGTTGGCCACCTGCACGGCTACGAACGGGCCCCACCTCACCGGTGGTGGCAGGCCGAAGAGATCCACCAGGAACGCCGACGAGGCCTCCTTGTCGTGGGAGTAGACGATGGTGTGATCGAGTCTGATCGCCATCACTGCAGCCTATGCCTACCCGGGTCGCCGGCGGCCCGCCCGACGGACGATTTCAGTGGACTCCGTCCGACGCCTTCACCTCGAATGCCGGCCCCCCGCACGCCACGGTGGCCGCCTCGACGACGGCCGCCACCCGGTCGGGCGGCACAACCGCCACCGCATAACCGCCAAACCCGGCTCCGGTCAGACGGGCTCCGAACGCCCCCGCCCGGCGCATGCTCACAACCAACCGGTCCAAACGCTCCGAACTCGCCCCGAACCCGACCAGGCTGGAATGGGAGGCGTCGAGGATCGACCCCAACCCGGCAAGGTCGCCGTTCCGCAACGACGCCTCGGCCTGGTCGACCCGGGAAGCCTCCGAGACGACATGTCCGGCCACCACCCTCACCGCCAGCGGGTGGTCGGCATCGAAGCGGCCGGTTCCCAGCCCGATCATCCGGTCGACGTCCACCCCCAGCCGACCGGCCACGGTGGCGGCGCTGATCTCGAGGGGAAGCCGATCGACCGCCTCCTCGATCCCGGCATGCCCGGCGACGTGGAACAGCACCGGCTCACCGCCAACGTCGACGCCGAGCTCGTGGCCCAATAGCAGTGCCGCCGCCCGGCACGCAATCACCTTGCCGTTGTAGGCCTCCCGGGCCTCGGTCCCCTTCAAGGCAGTCGCTCCCGAATAGGCGGCCACGATGGCCAACCCGGCCGGCAGCGGGACGTGAACGATCCCGAACGGGTGAAAGTCGATGCGAGCGGCATGACCCGCCCGGGCCAGGGAGATGACGGTCTGATCCATCATCCCTCCCTCGATCCCGATGCTCCGCTCCGCCCGTAGCGCCAATGCCGGATACTCGGTCCTCGCCACGCCCCGGTCCCACAGCCGATTGAGAGTCTCCAACAATCCGACCGTGAACGCCGACGACGAACTGAGCCCACCGGTGGCAGGGAGGTCGCCACCGATCAGGATCTCGGCGCCTCGACCCTCGGCGGCGAGGGCGTTGACCGCCGCCGCCAGATAACGGTGCCATCCCCCGAGACCGTCAAGCGAAATCGGGACCGTGGTCTCCAGCGGACCCGGGAGTGTGATCGAATCCACCCTGATGGTGGACGTCGGAAGGGGAGCCGCCACCACCGCCACCCCCCGATCGATGGCGATCGGCATGACCGGCAGCAGCGAGTAATCGGTGTGCTCTCCGATCAGGTTGACCCGCCCGGGCGAACGCACCTCGACCAGGGGTTCCCGCCCATAGCGGCGCACGAATTCGGCAGCGATCACGGGCCGACCATACCAACCAGGCCCAGGCGGTAGCCTCCGCCGATGCGACTGGCGGGTTGGCTGATCGGGTGCTTCGCCATCACCCTCGTCGCGATTCCCGCTTCGGCCCTGGAGGCGACCGGCGAACTGGTCGAGGCCGAATGCCCGGTGGACACCTCGTGGACGTACTCCACGATCGACTGCTACACGCTGACCGTCCCCGAGAACCATTCACGGCCCGGCGGTCCGGAGCTCGAACTGGCGGTCATGATCCTCCGTTCCGTCTCCGACGACCCGTTGCCCGACCCGGTGATCTACCTGGAGGGAGGTCCCGGGGGCGCCCCGATCCCCTATTTCGACCTGTGGGTCGACTCACCCCTGCTGGCGGAACGCGACCTCATCCTCATCGACCCGCGCGGCACCGGCTATTCCCGTCCGTTCCTCGAATGCCCCGAGTTGTACGCAATCCCGCTGGAGGGCACCACCGAGGACTCCATCGACGCTCTCGCCGCCTGCCGTTCCCGCCTCGAGGCGCAGGGCATCGATCTGTCGGCATACAACACGGTCCAGAACGCCCTCGACGTGGCGGCGTTGCGCTCGGCGCTGTCGGTAGAGCGATGGAACCTGTACGGGATCAGTTACGGCACCCGGGTCGCCCTGGCAGTGATGCGGCTCGATCCCGAAGGGGTGCGGTCATCGACCCTCGATTCCGTGCTCCCGCCCGAGATCGATCTGATTGGCGAGTGGGCCGACACCGCCGACGAAGCGATCGGCGGGTTGATCGAGGCCTGTGAAGACGACTCCGGCTGTGCAGCTCGATACCCAGACCTGTCGGAGCACATCGACGCGATCGAACGACGGTTGGACGATGAGCAACCGACCATCGACGTCGCCTGGCTCGATGGTTCCGACATGTTCTACCCGATGACGGTGGCGGCCGATGATTTCGACTACGCCCTCGGCTCGGCGCTCTACGACCCCACCCTCATCCCGATCATCCCGTGGGTGATCGAGCGTGTCGCCCATGGCGACGACAACGCCCTCGGGTCCCTGCTGGCGCTGGCGAACTATCAGGGTCCGGTCGAGGCGAGCGCCGACGGCGTCTACTACTCGGTGGTCTGTCACGACGAATTCCCCTTCGCCTCGGAGGCGGCCCTGGCCGGCGACCGGCAGGCGTCGGCCAGGAGCCTGAGCTTCTCCGACGCCTGTCCGGTCTGGGACAACGGCCAGGCAGACCCGGTCGAGAACCGGGCCGTCACCAGCGACATCCCCACCTTGTTGCTGGCCGGCGCCATCGACCCGGCCACCCCCGCCGACTGGGCGATCGTGGCAGCCGAGAGCCTGTCGAATTCGACGACGGCGATCGTCCAGGCCGGCGGTCACGGGGTGACCACCGGTGGATGTGGCCTGGAACTGGTGACGGCGTTCATCGACAACCCGGAGGTCGCACCCGACACCTCCTGCACCGAAGACCAACCCGCCTTCTCGCTCCGCCCGGTGCCGGTATCCGGCATCGGGTTCCTCAACGGGACCTCGAACGAACTGGGAGCGGCCCTGCTGGCACTCGCCGCCTGGATGCTGGTGGGATTGACCGGCGTGGCCATGTGGAGATGGAGCATCGGGGGCGGCCTCCACCACTGGCTGTGGATGCTGTCGCTCTCGATGATGGGCGGATTCGTGGTTCTCGCCGCGCTATGGGTGATGATCGTGGTGGTGGCGTCACCGTCGTCTGCGCCGCTCTTTGCCCAGCCGGAAATCGCATGGATCATCTTCCTGATCCCCGGTCTGGGGTTGCTGACCGCCGGCGTGGCCTCGGTCATGACACTGGTCTCGATCGTCGGCGGCCGCACCCGACCATGGGCGATCATCCCCTACGGCGTGTTGGGGATGGCCATCCTGCTGATGGTGGTCGCCTTCGCAATGGCCGGCCTCATCCCGTTCGCCTGATCGAGGGTATGTTCACAGCATGCGCTGGATCGAGATCGAACAGGCACACCCCGAATTCGCCACCCGGCTCGCCGCCATCTTCGACGCCCACCCGCACAAGGTGATGGCCACGGTCAGCCGCGACGGATCACCGCGGATCAGCGGCACCGAAATGCGCTTCCTGGACGGCGATGCCTGGATCGGGTCGATGGCCGACGCCCGCAAACTGGCCGATCTGAAACGTGACCCGCGGGTGGCGATCCACTGCGCTCCGATCGATCTCACCCTCGCATCGGGCGATGCCAAGCTCTCGGCCGCGGTGATCGAGGCCACCCCCGCCGACATCGGAAGATGGGAGGAGGCGAGCGGCCAGGTCTTCCCGCCTGGTTCGGGAGCGCTGTTCCGGCTCGACATCACCTCGGCCGCCATCACCCGGGTGTCGGGCAATCGCCTGGTCATCGACACGTGGAACGAGGCCGGCGGGCATCGAACGGTCGACCGGGCGTGATGGAGGTCGTGCTCGGCGACGACGGACGCCGCCGTTGCTGGTGGGGCGACTCGTCGGAGGAATACCGCCGTTACCACGATCAGGAGTGGGGTTTCGGGGTCACCGACGACCATCGCCTGTTCGAGAAGATCTGCCTGGAGGGGTTCCAGGCGGGTCTGTCGTGGATCACCATCCTCCGCAAACGAGACGCCTTCCGGCAGGCCTTCGCCGGCTTCGACCCCGAGGTGGTGGCTCGCTACGGGGAGGCCGACGTCGAGCGACTCCTGGGCGACGCCGGCATCGTCCGCCACCGGGGCAAGATCCGTTCGACCATCAACAACGCCGCCCGGGCGCTGGAGCTTGGTCAGGAGTTCGGGTCGCTGGCTGCCTTCTTCTGGCGACTGGCGGATTGGTCGACCACGGCTCCGACGGAGCCGGCGTCGACCACCGAGGCCTCGTTCGCCCTGTCGAGAGATCTCAAGAAGCGGGGCTGGACCTTCGTAGGGCCGACGACCCTCCACGCCTTCATGCAGGCGATGGGTCTGGTCAACGATCATCTCGAAGGTTGCGCGGCCCGGCCCGAAGCCGAGGTTTCGCGCCGACAGGCGGCGAGTTCCCTCGGCGTCGACACGACCGCCCCGGTATCTTGAACCGATGACCTACGCAGCGCCCTCCCTGACCATCGGGATCGAGGAGGAGTATCTCCTGGTCGACCCCCAGAGCCGCAACCTGATCGCCGAACCTACGCCGGAGTTGTGGGAGGACGCAGAACGGCGGTTGGGGGGAAGCGTGATGCGGGAGATGTTGCGAGCCCAACTCGAGGTCGCCACCACCCCGCATTCGTCGATGGTCGGTCTCGCCAATGATCTCAAACACCTGCGCAGGACGGTGGCCGACCTGACCCGGGACCACGGGGCCGCCTATATCGCCGCCTCCACCCATCCCTTCGCCCTGTGGTGGGAGCAACGTCACACCGAACACGACCGCTACCAGATGCTGGCCTCCGACCTGGCGGTGGTGGGCCAGCGGATCGTGATCTGCGGGATGCACGTCCATGTGGCGGTGGAGGACCCCGAGTTGCGGATCGACCTGATGAACCAGGTGTCGTACTTCCTGCCTCACCTGCTGGCGCTCTCGACGTCGTCGCCATTCTGGGGGGGAAGAAACACCGGTCTCAAGAGTTACCGGATGAACGTCTTCCGGACGATGCCCCGCACCGGCCTTCCCGAGCAGTTCTCGAGCTGGGCCGAATACCAGCGCCATGTCGAGGTTCTGGTTGGTGCCGGTCTCATCGAGGACGGTTCCAAGATCTGGTGGGACATCCGGCCCTCCACCAAGTACCCGACCCTGGAGATGCGTGTCTCGGACATCTGCACGAGGGCCGAAGACGCCATCGCCATCGCCACCGTCTACCGCTGTCTCCTCCACATGCTCTTCCGTCTCCGCACCCAGAACCAACGCTGGCGCCAGTACGCCGGGATGCTTGTGGCGGAGAACATGTGGCGGGCCCAGCGGTTCGGCACGGGTTCGTCGTTGATGGACTACGGGATCTCCCGGTTGGTCCCGTTCCACGAACTGGTCGAGGAGATGATCGACGTCCTCCGACCCGATGCCGAAGAACTGGACTGCGTTCAGGAACTGGAATCGGTGCAGACGATCATCGACCGGGGCACTTCGGCCGACCGTCAGATCGCCACCTTCGAAATGGCACTCGCCGAGGGCGCCAGCAACGAGGAGGCCCTCAAGTCGGTGGTGGACCAACTGATCATCGACACCGTCACCGGGGTGTGACCAGGAGTCGCCTCCCGGCCAGACCGATCAGAACGCCCGACCCCCGTCGAGGCCGATCCGGATCGGAACGGAGTAGGAGGCGGCGAAACCCTCGGTAGTCATCCCCAGGTCCTCGATGATCCACTCCTCGTAGCGGGCCAGGTACTCGGCGCTGTTGTGCGCCGGCACCACCGCCGGGTCGATGGCGGCGGTCCCGGTCAGGGTGGCCACCCCTCCCCCGTTCCCGTCGGAGTCGAAGTGGAGGGAGACCCGGGGGCGAGCAGCGATGTTGCGTACTTTGAGGGTCTCCGGCTGGGAGTAGACGATCACCTCTTCCCCCACCCGGAGGAACCAGATGAGCGATGGGTAGGGAGTTCCCGAGGCGGCGACGGTGGTGAGCCAGGCGTGCCGCTCCCCCTCCAGCCGGCGAGACAGGGCCAGGCCGGTCGGGGATTGCCAGTCGATCACTCGATGTCTCCTTAGCTGGGGGAAG
>DAIOGO010000063.1:0-15076 GCA_036745195.1 Actinomycetota bacterium
TCCGACCTGAACGCTCGCCTGACCGGGTTGCGCCAGGAGGGCCTCTACAAGGAAGAACGCCCCATCGCTTCACCCCAGGGAGCGGTGATCCAACTGGAGGACGGGCGCCAGGTCGTCAACTTCTGCGCCAACAACTACCTCGGTCTGGCCAACCACCCGGCCCTGGTCGCCGCCGCCCGCGAGGCTCTCGACACCTACGGATACGGGATGGCGTCGGTTCGGTTCATCTGCGGCACCCAGACCCCCCACCGCGCGCTGGAACGGCGTCTCAGCGAGTTTCTGGGCACCGAGGACACGATTCTCTACTCGTCCTGTTTCGACGCCAACGGCGGTCTCTTCGAGACTCTGCTGGACGAACAGGACGCGATCATCTCGGACAGCCTCAACCACGCTTCGATCATCGATGGAGTGAGGCTGTCGAAAGCAGCCCGTTACCGGTACGCCAACAACGACATGGCCGACCTGGAGATACAACTCAAGGCGGCGGCGGGCGCTCGCTACCGGCTCATCGCCACCGACGGGGTGTTCTCGATGGACGGGTCGCTGGCCGATCTCCCGTCGATCTGTGATCTGGCCGATCGCCACGATGCGATGGTGATGGTCGACGACTCCCATGCCGTCGGATTCATCGGCGAACGAGGGGGTGGCACCCCGGAGGCGACCGGGACGGCGGGCCGGGTCGACATCCTGACCGGCACCCTCGGCAAGGCCCTGGGCGGGGCCTCGGGTGGGTACACCACCGGCCGGAGCGAGATCATCGAGTGGCTCCGGCAGAGATCGCGTCCCTATCTCTTCTCGAATGCCCTGGCGCCGATGATCTGTGTCGGTTCGATGGCGGCGCTCGACCTGCTGGCGGAGTCCGACGACCTGCGGCTGCGGTTGCAGTCGAACGCCGCTCGCTTCCGCCGGGGAATGCAGGAGGCAGGGTTCGCGCTGCTGGGGGCAGGCCACCCGATCATCCCGGTGCTGCTCGGTGATGCCCGGCTGGCCTCGACGATGGCCGAGCGCCTGCTGGCCGAAGGAGTGTATGTGGTCGGGTTCTCCTACCCGGTGGTCCCGATGGGCACGGCCCGGATCCGGACCCAGATGTCGGCAGCCCACACCCCGGAGCAGATCGACCTGGCCGTCGCCGCCTTCACCCGGGTCGGCCAGGAACTGGGGGTGGTGGCATGAGAGCGATCGTGAAATCCAAGGCCGAGCCCGGTCTGTGGATGGAGGAGGTGGCGATGCCCTCCGTTGGCCTTCACGACGTGTTGATCAGGGTGCGCAAGACCTCGATCTGCGGCACCGACCTCCACATCCGAGCGTGGGACCCGTGGGCCGCCTCCACCATTCCTGTGCCGATGGTGGTTGGCCACGAGTTCATGGGTGAGATCGTGGAGTTGGGCGGAGACGTCGAAGGACTGAGCGTCGGCATGCGGGCGGCGGGCGAAGGCCACATCACCTGCGGGCACTGCCGGAATTGTCGCGCCGGTCGCCGCAACTTCTGCCACAACCACACCGGGGTCGGGGTCACCCGGCCGGGGGCCTTCGCCGACTATCTGGTGCTTCCCGCCGCCAACGTGTTTCCGGTGCCGGACCACATCTCCGACGATGTGGCAGCGGTGCTCGACCCGCTGGGGAATGCGACCCACACCGCCCTCGCCTTCGATGTAGTGGGTGAGGACGTGCTGGTCACCGGGGCGGGACCGATCGGGGCGATGGCGGTTGCCATTTCCCGTCACATCGGGGCCCGATTCGTGGTCGTGACCGACGTGAACCCGTACCGGCTCCAACTGGCGGCGGCAATGGGCGCCGATCGGGTCGTCGACGTCTCCACCACCGACCTGGCCTCGGTGATGTCCGATCTGGGGATGACCGAGGGTTTCGACATCGGCATGGAGATGTCCGGCAGCGAGAACGCCTTCAATCAGTTGCTCGATGCGATGAACCATGCCGGACGGGTGGCGGTGCTGGGGATTCCCCCTGGTCCGGTTCGGCTCGACGTCAACGACGTCATCTTCAAGGGGCTCACGCTGAAAGGGATCTACGGGCGGCAGATCTTCGAGACCTGGTACAAGATGGCCGCCATGCTCCAGTCCGGGCTGGATGTGTCCAGCCTGGTCACCCACCGCTTCGATGCCGCCGATTTCGAACAGGCGTTCGCGGTGGTGTCTTCCGGCCTGTGCGGCAAGGTGCTGTTGGAGTGGTGACGGGGGCGATGGCCCGGTTGGTGGCCGTCACCTGTGGCGGAGGCGAGCGATATCGCGAAGGACGTCGCCCACCAGCGGCTCGGGGAGCTGGGTAGGGCCGTCGGAGGGATCGGTCTGTTCCGTCTTGCGGAGCATGTTGACCCGGCCCACCCTGCGGGGTGCCTCCACCGGCGGGGCGACCAGTGGCTCGAGGTGGCCCTCGACCGGCTCGTCGCTGTGCTCGAACAGGTCGTGGCGGCGGAGGAGGGCGAGAAGTTGCACCGCATCGCTGCGCCCCAGCCGGGACACCATCCGCTCCAGCGAGAACGTCCCGACCAGATCGACCACAGCCAGCCACGTATCGGGCTCGAGCGTGATCGGGTCGAGACGGAGCCTGAGCTTGAGGGCGGTGTTCTCGGCAACGTCGTCGCCGAGGGCGGTGCGTTCCAGATCGAGCAATCTCTGGACCGCCTCCAGCAGATCCGGAACCTCCACCAGATTGAGGTTCTCGCGGACCAGGTCGGTGATCTCGAAGTCCCCCGATCGGAGCGGAAGCAGGGTCCGAAGTCGTTCGGCCATGACATTGATCGCCACGGAGCGATCCTGGTCGTGGAGGCTGGGGACACCACCCAGCTCGATCCCCCCGATCGCCCCTTGCTGGAAGTGGATCGAGGCCCGCTGGTCACCCGTGATCTCGAGGGTGCCGGTCTTGTGGGTGATCCGCATGATCTGGAGGAGGTCTTCCACCGTCCAGTCGTCCAGTCGTCCGTTCAGAATCATGATGTGCTCCGCCTTGCCGACAGCCTTGGAAGCTCTATCGGCGAAACGGCTCGCGAAGTTGAATCGGCCACCCCGGAGGGTTCCGCCGACAGGAGAACCTCAGTCCTTGACGATGAACCGATTGACCGCGTCGAGCGAGGCCCGGCAGACCGCCTTCTCCCAGCCATCGGCCCGGATCGGGGCGACCCCGGCCAGCAATTCGGCCGGGGTGGCATCGGTGGAGCAGGTCACGACAGCGACATCACCCGTGACCAGGTCGATCACCCTCGATTCGATCAGCCGGAAGCCACCTGCGAGCCCGGCGTAGCGAGCCGCCGCCGCCAGGGTGGCTTCGGCCAAGGCGAAGGGCCGGCTGATCTCGTCGCGCAGTTCTGCCCGGCCGTCGATCATCTCTTCGCCGGCGGCGAGGACCACCCGTACCATGTTGCGGTCGGCCTCCTGGAGTTCCTCGAACATGGCAAGACAAGGACGAATCATTCCCGGCACTGTACCCGCCGTGACCCGCGCTGCCGGCGGGACGCGGCGGCAGAGTTGGACCTGGGTGCGCGCCGGTGCACTGGCGCTGCTGCTGGCTGCCTGTCAGGCGGCGGCCTCGGAATCCCCGACGCAGTCCTCCGTCCCGGTCTCGCCCAGTCCCGCCGCCGGGGTGACCGACTCGATGTCGGGGGAGGTCCGGGTACTGGGGGATGTCGGGGTCGGCACCCCCGAGGAGTTCGCCGTCGCCGAAGCGATGAGAGTGGTGTCGGCCGCCCGGCCGGTGGATGCGCTCGTCACCACGGGGGACAACCTCTATATCGACGATGCCGATCTCGTCTGGAACCAACCGTTTGGATGGGTGGCGGAGGCGGGGATACCGGTGTGGGCGGCATTCGGCAATCACGATGTCGAGTCGGAATCTCGCCTTCTCATCGCCGAGGGGCTGTTCGGAACGGAGCGCTATCGCAGCACGCAGTGGGGTGATGTCCGCTTCATCATCCTCGATGCCAACCGGCCCGACGATCCAGGGCAGCTCGCCTGGCTCGACGGGCAACTGGCGGGAGCGGCCGGGGAGACCGTGGTGGCGGTGTTCCATCAACCGGCCGTGAGCTGCTCCAAGCACGGCGCCACTCCGTCGGTGGTCGAGAACTGGATGGACCGGTTCGAGGCGGCCGACGTCGAGCTGGTGCTCCAGGGCCACGATCACAACTACCAGCATCATCTGGTCGACGGGATCGACTACGTCGTCACGGGTGGGGGCGGCCATTCCCTCTACCCCCTCACCCCCTGCCCCGACGGCTCCCGACCACTGGCGGCGGCCGAAGAACACCACTTCGTCGTGCTCGAGCAGGTCGAGGACCGGCTCGAGGTGGCCGCCATCCGCCCGGACGGAAGCGTGTTGGACCGGTTCTCGATCAGTCCGTGACCCTGGCTGCCCGCTGGGCGGCGGTCCAGTCCGAGGAATACCCGACCAGGGCCTTCATGTAGTTGGCCCGCTCGAAGGCACTGGGGTCGGGAGCATTGGCCTGGCTGAGGCTTCCCCGGGCCTGGGCGAGCGATCGGTAGCCGCGTTCGGTCAGCCAGGAGTCGAGCCCGGCCACCACCACCTTGAGATGGTCCGGCCCGTAGCGGAGGAGCGCCGAGGCCATCATCGCCACGTCGGCCCCGGCCAGCATCAGCTTGATGACCTCTTCCGAAGTGTGGACTCCGGTCGTGGCGGCCAGATCGCACTCGATGCGGCCCCGCAGGATGGCCACCCAGCGCAGCACCAGGCGCATCTCGGCCGGGGTGGACAGCACCAGGTCGGGATCCACCTCGAGGGTGGTGAGGTCGATGTCCGGCTGATAGAACCGGTTGAAGAGGACGAGGGCGTCGGCCCCCGCCTCGGACATCCGTTTCGCCATGTGGGCCATCGAGGAGAAGAACGGCCCCACCTTGACCGCCAGAGGAAGCCTCACCTCGGAGCGGACCTGTTCGATCAGGTTGAGATACCTCGCCTCGACCGCCGACGATGTCACTCCCGGGTCGGCTGCGATGAGGTAGATGTTGAGCTCCAGGGCGTCGACCCCGGCATCCTCGAGGATCTTGGCGTAGAGGGTCCATCCGCCGGTGGTGGTCCCGTTGAGACTGGCGATCACCGGTATCTTCAGCTCCCGTTTGGCGGCGTGGACCAGACCCAGGTAGTCGGTTGGCCCGGTGTTGTAGTCGTCCACGTCGGGGAAGTAGCCGGAGATGGCCTCGGCGAACGTCTCGGCGCCGAATTCGAACCCGTGGTGGACGGCCATCGCCTCGTGCTCGATCTGCTCCTCGAACAGCGAGGGCAGCACCACCGCCGCCGCCCCCGCCTCGGCCAGGGCGTGGAGGCGATCGAGATCGCTCGTCAGGGGGGAGGCAGACGGCACCACCGGGTGGGCGAGCGTCAGACCGAGATACTTGGTTGTCAGGTCAACCACGCGATCCTCCTTGTGACTTCATTCTGCCAACTCGGCGTATTCGGCGGTGCGATGAATCGTGACCATCTGCTCGTACAGGTGCCAGCGGTCATCGATGTCCTGCTGGGCCAGCCTGAGCAGTTCGGCGGCGTGCTCCGGGTTGGAACGACGGAGCATCGAGAACCGACCTTCCTTGCTGGCGAACTCGGAGAACTTGATGGTCGGGGCCCGGCTGTCGAGTCGCAGCCCCGGCTCGCCGTTCTCCTCGCGTTCCGGGTCGTACCGGAAGAGAGGCCAGTAGCCCGACTCGGCCGCCTCCTTCTGGTGGGTCATCTGGGTCGACATCTCGATCCCATGGGCGATACACGGGCTGTAGGCGAGGATGAGCGAGACACCCGGATGGGTGGCAGCCTCGTGAAAGGCCCGCACCGTCTGCGTCATGTTGGCCCCCATCGCCACCTGGGCGACGTAGACATTGCCGTAGCTCATGGCGATCTGGCCGAGGTCTTTCTTGCCGGTGGTCTTCCCTCCCGAGGCGAACTTGGCGACCGCGGCGCGCGGGGTGGCCTTCGAGGCCTGCCCTCCGGTGTTGGAGTAGACCTCGGTGTCGAGCACCAGGATGTTGATGTTGCGTCCGCTGGCCATGACGTGATCGAGGCCGCCGAACCCGATGTCGTAGGCCCATCCGTCTCCGCCCACTATCCAGACCGAGGTGTCGATCAGGTTGTCGGCGACGGCCTCCAGCCTTCTGGCGAGCACCCCTTCCACCCCGGCCAGGATGGTCTTGAGCCTGCCCACCCGTTCCCGTTGGGCGGCCAGGCCGCTCTCTTCGGACTGGTCGGCGTCGAGCAACTCGGCCGCCAGCCCCCCGATCTCGGGGGCGAGAGCGGTCACCAGCAGTCGGGCGTCCTCCCGTAGCTGGTCGAAGGCCAGCCGCATGCCCAGCCCGAACTCGGCGTTGTCCTCGAACAGCGAATTGGCCCAGGCCGGGCCCAAACCCTGGGCGGTGGTGGTCCAAGGTGTGGTCGGGAGGTTGCCGCCATAGATCGATGAGCACCCGGTGGCGTTGGCCACCACCATTCGGTCTCCGAACATCTGGCTGATCAACTTGACGTAGGGGGTCTCACCACACCCGGCGCAGGCGCCGGAAAACTCGAACAGGGGTTGGGCGAACTGCGAGCCCTTCACCGTGTCGAGCTTCAGCCCGGTGCGATCGGCTTCGGGAAGCTGGAGGAACGCCTCGAACCGAGCCTGCTCTCTGGCCAGGTGATCGACCTTGGGAAGCATGTCGATCGCCTTGTGCTTGGCCTCTTCCTTGGAGCGGGCCGGGCAGACGTCGACGCACACTCCGCAGCCGGTGCAATCTTCGGGAGCCACCTGGACCGACAAATACTGGCCTTCCCACTCCCGTCCGGTCGCCTCCTTCCAGGGCACCGCCCCGGCACCGAGGGTCTCGAGGGCCGACGGAGCGAACACCTTGATCCGGATGGCGGCGTGCGGGCACACCAGGGCGCAGCGGGCGCAGTCGATGCAGATCTCCGGGTCCCAGATCGGGATCTCCTGGGCGATCGATCGTTTCTCCCATCGGGTGGTACCGGTGGGGAAGGTCCCGTCGACGGGCAGGGCGGAGACCGGGAGCAGATCACCGCGCCCCTCCATCATGAGGGCGGTGACGCGCTGCACGAAATCGGGGGCGATGTCCGGAACGACCGTCCTCGGGGCAGGGAGGTTGCTGGTTGTCGCCGGCACCTCGACCCGTTGCAGGCCGGCCAGGGCGAGATCGATCGACTCCAGGTTGCGGCGGACCACGACCTCGCCTCGTTTTCCGTAGGACTTCTCGATCTGCTGCTTGATGGAAGCGATGGCGGCTTCCTTGGGGAGCACGTCGGAGAGGGCGAAGAAGCAGGTCTGGAGCACGGTGTTGACCCGACCCCCCAACCCGACCCGGCCGGCGATCCCGTGAGCGTCGACCACGTAGAAGTTGAGGTGCTTCTCGATGATGGCGGCCTGCACCGTGCCAGGGAGCCGTTCCCAAACGGTCTCTGCCGGATAGGGGCTGTTGAGCAGGAAGGTGGCGCCATCCTGAGCCACGTCGAGCATGTCGATCTGATCCAGGAATCCGAACTGATGACATGCCACGAAGTTGGCCTTGCGAATCAGGTAGCTCGAGTCGATCGGACGGGGACCAAAGCGCAAGTGGGAGATGGTGCGGGCTCCGGACTTCTTCGAGTCGTAGACGAAGTAGCCCTGGGCGTACAACTCGGTTTCCTCACCGATGATCTTGACGGTGCTCTTGTTGGCTCCCACCGTCCCATCCGAACCCAGTCCGAAGAAGATCGCCCGCTGAACGTCAGGGTCTTCCATCCAGTCGTCTTCGGAGTAGTCCAGGCTGGCATGGGTCACGTCGTCGCGAATCCCGATCGTGAAGTGGGTCTTGGGGGTGGTCTCTGCCAGTCCGGCGTAGACGGCCTGGACCATCGCCGGGGTGAACTCCTTCGAGGAGAGCCCGTAACGACCGCCCACCACCCGCACCGGTCGGGCCTTCTCTGCCAGGGCGGCCACCACATCGAGATACAGCGGTTCACCGGTGGCGCCCGGTTCCTTGGTGCGGTCGAGGACGGCGATCCTTCTGGTGCTCGTAGGGACTGCCGCGTTGAACGCCTCGATGTCGAACGGCCGGTAGAGCCTGACGATCACCGCTCCCAGCCGGCCGCCTTCGGCGTTTCGCCGCTCGACGAGTTCGGAGACGGCGCCTGCTCCCGAGCCCATGATGACGATGATGTCCTCCGCCTCTGGGTGCCCGATGTAGTCGAAGAGCCGGTACTGGCGTCCGCACAGCCCGGCCAGCCGGTCCATCTCGCCCTGGACGATGGCCGGGACGGCGAAATGGAAGGGGTTGGAGGCCTCCCGGGCCTGGAAGAAGACGTCGGGGTTCTGGGCGGTCCCCCGCACCACCGGCCGGTTCGGGTTGAGGGAGCGGAGCCGGTGATCGGCGATGAGGTGTTCGTCGATCATGCCTTTCAACACCGACTGGTCGAACAGCTCCACCTTGTTCACCTCGTGGGATGTCCGGAAGCCGTCAAAGAAGTGGAGGAACGGGATCCTGGCCCGCAGGGTGGCGGCATGGGCGACCAGGGCCAGATCCTGGGCCTCCTGGACACCGGCGGAGGCGAGCATGGCGAACCCGGTCTGGCGGGCGCCCATCACGTCGGAGTGGTCGCCAAAGATCGAGAGGGCGTGGGTGGCGATCGTGCGGGCCGCCACGTGGATGACGGTGGGAGTGAGCTCGCCGGCGATCTTGTACATGTTGGGGAGCATCAACAACAGCCCCTGGGAGGCGGTGAAGGTGGTGGCGAGGGCTCCGCTTTGGAGCGCTCCGTGCAGGGCGCCGGCCGCCCCGGCCTCCGACTGCATCTCGATCACGTCGGGGACGACCCCCCACAGGTTGGCCTTGCCGCGTTGAGACCAGGCGTCGGCCAGTTCGCCCATCGGCGAAGCCGGTGTGATGGGGTAAATGGCGATGACCTCGCTGAGGGCGTGGGCAACCCTGGCAGCCGCCTCGTTTCCGTCGAGCATGGCGTAGACAGACACCGTCTTCCTTCTCCGTCGGGTACGCCCCATGGTCACCTCCGGCGGCGGCCGACGGTTAGGGCAGAAGGTCCCTAGTGGTCAGTCGTTGGATGGTTGTGCCATGGCCAGAGCTTGTTCCCTGGTGACCTCCATGTTGTGGAGCGAGCGCCCATGCTGGATGGTGGCCGCCACGACCTCATCTTCGTTCCCGCTCGTCTCCCAACCGCAGGCACATGTCAGCTGCAGGTTCACTTCGGTCCTCCGGTCGTCGACAGTTGCTGAAATGGCTCGGGGAAGAAGCCTTGCAGATAGGCGTGCCATCTGCCGTCGAGCACTTCCCCCACGGCCAGGTCCTCGCGGGCGAGCCAGGCCAGGTGCCTGAGACCGTGTTCGAGCACCGATTCGAAGCCGATCGCCTCAGGCGCCGAGGTCGCGGAACCGCGGGCCAGGTCGGCCCGGCCGATGGGGCTCCGTTGCATCGACTCGGGAACAGAGGCGACGACCGCTATGAAGGTGAGGATCACTGCGTTCCGCTCGTGACGCCACGACGTGGAGTGGAGCAGAGTGAGGTCCGTGAGGTTCGCGGTGGCGATCCGGCGGGCCGTGTCGAAGGGGTGGTCTTGCCGGTCGGTTTCGATCAACCACGGAGCCGGCCCGCATGGCCCGGTCAGCACCGGCCCGTCGTCGGTCATGGCCACCACCAGCACCTCGGCCGTGACCGGACCGTCGACGTCGAGCGGGATCGTCACCGGGGGGAGGCTATCAATGTGAGGGCGCCTGGTTGACCCGGAACTCGATGAGCGGAGCCTGTTCCAGCCAGTGCTCGATCGCCGCTTCCGCCTTGTCGGGTGTCGATCCCCAACTCTCGGTCAGAGCCCTGAGCATGATGCTCCGGCGTTCTGCCTGGTCGTGGACCGGCACCGCCTCGACGGGGATATCCGCTGATACACCTCGCTTGAGGTGGAGCGTGAAGGACGGGTTGGCGAGCAGGTTGGCCATCCAATCTCGTTTGGCCCCAGGCCGGCCGGTGAGGAAGAACCGTCCGTCGAAAGCGTGGAAGTAGATCTCGAGCCGGCGCTCGGCGCCGCTCTTTCTTCCGAGGGTGGTGATGTCGGCGATACCTCCCCGGGAAAGGGCGTCGAGGGTCTCTTTGTCCATGATCCCTGCAACCCCGATTCCCGGACGGCTATTTCGAGCACGGCTCATTCGGGGGAACCCGGGGGCGATTCGTTAGGCTGGTCCCGAGCATAAGGAGCAATCGTGTCGAGCATCGTCGTTGGTTTCATCTTCACCAAGGAAGGCTTCGCAGCAGTCGACGCCGCCATTGCCGAGGCAACCCGCCGGCAGGCCAAGCTGGTTGTGGTCCACTCGATGCTGGGCGGCAGTCACGATGCCGACGAGGAGTACATCGAGAGCGCCACCGCGGTGGAGGATCTCCGGGCTCGCCTCGAGGGGCTGGGGATCGACTTCTGCACTCACGAGTTCGTCAGAGGCAACAGCCCGTCCACCGATCTGATGGACGCGGTGATCGAACACGACGCCGAACTCATGGTGATCGGAATCCGCCGTCGGTCGACGGTAGGCAAGGTGTTGCTCGGTTCCAATGCGCTCGAGATCCTCCACGACGCCACCGTGCCGGTGTTGTGCGTCAAGGCCCAGGACTGACCGGCCACCGCCAGCCGAACTCAGGCGGCCGCCAGGCCCCTCCAGGTCGCCAGGCGGTCGACATCACAGACGTGCTGCAGGTGTTCCCGATCGAACACCTCGGGTGAGGCGTCCGCTCCGTTGTCGTAGAGGGTCCGGGCGATGTGGACGGCGGTGGTCGCCGAAATCAGGGTTGGATTGGCCCCGGCCGAAGGATGATGGTGGAACCCGACAGCATCGACCACACCACCCGGGAGTCCCCACACGGCCACCAGGTAGGCGCCGATGTCGGCGTGGGTGGCACCGAACAGCCGGCGTTCGTCCTGTTCCCGGTTCCTGAGGTCGACGGACAAGAACTGCTTGGGCCAGTGCTGGAGCAACACGATGTCTCCGACGTCGTGGAGCATGCCGGCCAGTTGGGCCTCCTCCTCCAACGCCCGCCCCAGACCCTCGGCATGGGCGATCTGACGGGCGAGACTTCCCACCTTGAGCGCCTCCTGCCACATCTTGGATGTGAGTTTGTGGTCGAGGGCCGTCGACGAATAGAGGGATGCGGACAACACCAGTGAACTGATGGTTCTCATCCCGAGGAGGGCGGTGGCCTGGACGATGTCCCCGACTTCCTGCTTCAGCCCGAACATCGACGAGTTGACCACCCGGAGCACCGTCAGACCCAGCGCCGGGTCGGATTCGATGATGTGACCGATCCTCTGCAGCGTCGGGTCGGGGGAGTGAAGTTCCTCCTGGAGGGCGGTGTACACGTCGGGCAGGGTCGGGAGCTTGCGGGCTCCTGCCACGATCTCGCTCAAGTGCACGTCGGCCAGCCGCTCCTTCCAGCGGGCGGCGCCCAACAGGGCGCGATTGAGGTCGCCCACCGACGGCTCGGCATCGATAGTGAGATGGGCGGCACTCGCCAACCGGACCCGGGTGTCGTTGGTGAGGAGCAGCCGGGCGACGCAGGGCTGTTCCAGTTCCAGTTCGGTCAGGATCCGGGCGGGTTCAGCGTTGACCGTGTCGACGGCGCAGGCAGCCACATCGAAGCGGAACCTGTTCCATGCCGTTCGGGCCTCCTCCAGGGTGTGGACGTAGTCGGCTCCGATCGGAAGCCTGGCGATATCGACCGCCTTGCGCAGCCGGGCCAGGCGGCTGGGGTCGTCGTCCGCGAACAATACTTTGATCAAAGGGGCCTCCTTCGTTTCCACCCGTCGGCGGACGCTGCCCGGCCATTAGCGGAGGGAGGTGCGGACCGAGTCAATTGTGCAGACAGGTCAACCTTCGACTGCTGCCGGCCGGCTCACGGCCAGATGCCACGCTGGAAGGCCGTCCGGGCTACCCGCCCCAGTGCGACCACATAAGCCGCAGTCCGCAGGTCGGGCTCGGGAAGGCGCGGGTCCCGGGCGTGGGACTCGAGCAGGGCGGCGCGCTGGCTGATCACGTGCTCGGTGGATCGGAACATCTTCTCCTGCAGCCGCTCCTGGACGTCTCGTTCGCTCCATTGCCGGTTCTCGAGGTTCTGCACCCACTCGAAGTAGGAGACGACCACCCCACCGGCGTTGGCCAGGATGTCTGGCAGCACCGGGGTTCCCCGGCGGCGGAGGATCTCGTCGGCGCCAGGTGTGACCGGTCCATTGGCTGCCTCCACCACCAGCTTGGCCTGGATGCGGTCTGCGTTGGCCATGGTGATCTGGTTCTCTAGGGCGGCCGGGATGAGGATGTCACAGGGGAGCTCGAGGAGCTCTTCGTTCGTGATCTGTTTGGCGCCGGGGAAGTCGACAACCGACCCGGCCATCTGCTTGTGCTCCATCACCGACAGCAGATCCAGTCCACCCGGGTCGAAGATGCCTCCACTCGAGTCGCTGAGGGCGACGATTCTGGCCCCGGCCGACCGGAACAACTCGGCGGCGTTGCGGCCGGCGTTGCCAAAGCCCTGGATCGCCACCTCGGTGCCGTGGACCCCGTCCAGCCCGGGGAGCGCCCCCAACTCCAGGAACCGCTGGGTCACGTCCAGTGAACCCTGGGCCGTGGCAGTGGAGCGCCCGAACGAGCCACCCAGGTCGAGCGGCTTCCCGGTCACGACCGGGAGGTTGTTCTGGTGGGGGTGCATCATCTGATAGGTGTCGAACACCCATGCCATCGTCTGCTCGTCGGTGTAGACGTCCGGGGCGGGGATGTCGGTGAAGGGTCCGATGTTCTCGCCGAGGGCCGTGATGAAGCGGCGGGTGATCCTGGCCTTCTCTTCCGCCTTCAGGAGCCGCGGATCACAGGAGACGCCACCCTTGGCTCCGCCGAAGGGGATGTCGACCAGGGCACACTTCCAGGTCATCCAGGCCGCCAGAGCCTTCACCTCGTCCTCGTTGACGTCGGGGTGGAAGCGAATGCCGCCTTTGCCCGGTCCTCGAACAGAAGTGTGAAGGACACGGAAGCCCTGGAAGACCTGGACATTTCCATCCATCATCCGCACCGGGAGCGTGACGCTCACCGTCCGTTCCGGGAGAAGGATGAACTCGGCCATGCCCGGGCTGGCCTGGAGATCGGGCAGGTAGGGGAGGACACGCTCGAACTGGGCGGTGGCGATGTGCCAGGGGTTGAGATCCTCCACGGGCGCTGACGCAGCGAAAGTTGTCATGGTGGTGCTCCTCGGGGTGATGCTGGAGACACTTTGCCCGGGCGCCCGGAGCCCGGGCCAGAGGCCGAAGGCCCCTTTCCCAGGGTCGTGTGACCCGTTGCGGGACGGTAGAGCCCGAGGTGCATCCGGCCGGTTCCGGCGTTCAGGCGCCGACCGCGCTCAGCCGGGACGGCGGTGCTCTGGGTCACCCGGCGGTGGGTTCGACCCGGCCGGTTCGAGTCCGGCCTTTGACTCGACGCCACCCGAAAACCAGCAGAGCCGCGCCGGCACCAACCCAGCCGAGGGCGCCACCAGACCATTCGAGAGCACCCGTGGGGGCTGCGTTGCCGGCGGCGGATTCGTCGCCTCCCGCGGGTTCGTCGACCAGCGCGGCCGCTTCGGCCGATCCGTCCTCGACCACGATCACACCCACCATTCCCGGATGGAGCGTGCAGGCAAATGGGTGCATGCCTGCTTCATCAAATGTCACTTCCATTGCCTGACCGGGCGGGAGTGGCTCGATCTGACCCCAGGTGATGGCGTGCCCGACCAGGTTGTGAGGGGTGGGATCCGAGTTGGTGAATCGCACGGTCGCTCCGAGGGAAACCCTGGCGACGGTTGGTGCAAAGCATCCCTTGCTGATGTCCACGAGGGTGGTGACCCCCTCGGTTTGGGGTGCGTCGCAATGCATTCCCCCCGCCGAGGCGGTCGTGGCCGGTAATACCGACAGGGCGATCACTGCGAGTGCCTGGATGGTTCTGTTCATGGTCGCTCCTCCTCGTTGACCTTCTCGGAGATCTAATACACCGCCCGACCGGCAGCGGTTCACGGCATCGACTCGGCGATCGCTATCGCCAGTTCCAGGTCGACATCCGCCTCGAGGCGGTAGGTCAACCTGTCCGACTCCCAGATCAGTGCATTGCCGCTCAGCTTGCCCTCCGCCAACTCGATGGTGCCAGGCTCCACCTCGAACAAGACGGCGTGGTCATCACCGGTGACCCACATGGCCGGCTGGCCGTTGACCGTGACCTGGCGTGCCTGGAGCGCCGGATCAAAGACCCGCTTTACCAGATCCGGCGTGCGATCGGCGTCGAAGATCGTCAGCAGACCACCCTGGCGGAGGGCGGGGGATGGCTCCAGGGTCATCCAGACCCGGCCGGCCGAATCGAGGAACACGGCACCGGCTCGACCAGCCCGTCCGAGGTCGTCGAGGGGAGCGCCCAAAGCCGCTTCCGCCGTGGTCAGGTCAACCTCCGTGCCCAGCTCGGCCACATCGATTTCGTCTGTGATCCCGCCTTGCTCGATGACGAGTCCCCGAATACCGAAGAAGGCCAAGAGGTCGTCGCGAGTGGCCGGAATAATGGCGAGAGCCACTACGACGACGATGGCGCCCGCCAGAACGGGCACGAGTCGGCGTCTTCGCCGTCCACCGTCGACCGAGAGAACAAGGTGCCGACCGAGATCCGGGGTGTTCGGCCAGTCGAGGCTCGACCCCATCTGCCGGAGTCTGGCGTCGATTTCGGTCATGTCGTGTCTCCTTGCTGTTCAAGCGATGCCACCAGCTGTCGTCGAGCCCGATCGAGACGTGACTTGACGGTTCCCCGCGGAATGGCCAGAACCGCGGCAGTCTCGACCTCGGATAGGTCCAGGAAGAAGCGGCAGACGATCGCGCTCCGTTCCGGCTCTCTCAGCAACTCGACAGCCCTCCGCACCTGCCGCCGGTCTTCGGCCCGGGTCGCCTCTTCGGCTGGGTCATCCGCCGCCAGGTCCGGGATGGCCACCCGGTTTTCACGGAGGAGGCGACGGCTCCGGGCTCGGACCCGGTTGCGGGCCTCGTTCCCGACGATTGCGAGAAGCCACGGCCGGAAGGCGGCCCCCGCCCGGAAGCTGCCCAGATT
>DAIOGO010000064.1:0-14961 GCA_036745195.1 Actinomycetota bacterium
CGGGAGGATCGGCCATCGGCCATCGGCCATCAGGCATCGCCGACAGCCATCATGACGGTCGTCGCCTGGTGACCGAGAGTGGCGCCCGCTGGTCTAGCCTGAGTCACGATGTCCGAGACCCAGCTCCAGTACGAACCGCACATCGGCGAGACCCGCCAGTATTGGCGGGACATCATCCTTGGGTTGAACGACGGTCTGGTGTCGATCTTCCTTCTCGTGGCCGGTGTCGTCGGCGGTGGTCTCGCCACCCGGCAGGTGCTGCTCACGACGGTGGCGGGGGCAGTGGCGGGGGCGGTCTCGATGGCGGCCGGCGAATACCTGGCGACCAAGTCGCAGGAGGAGGTGCTGGAAGCCGAGCTCACCCTGGAACGGCTCCACGTCCAGGAGTTCCGGCAGATGGAACTCGACCAGCTCAAGGCCATGTTCCAGGGCATGGGGCTCCGCCAGGAGGACGTGGGTCCGGTGGTGGCGGCCTTCGACCGCTCCGAGAATGGGCTCTTCAATGCCATGAAAGCTCTGGAATTCGGGGTGGTCGACACCGAACGCCGCTCCCCTTACAAGGCGATGCTCTACTCGGGGCTTCTCTTCATCCTCGGGTCGGCTCCGTCGGTGGTCCCGTTCCTGCTCGTGTCGGATTCGGGCACCGGTCTGCTGTGGGCGGGTGTGCTCACGGCGGTGGCACTGTTCGCGGTCGGGGTCGCCAAGAGCCGGGTTGCCCGAACCAACAGTCTCTGGTCGGGCGTCGAGAACCTCCTCATCGCCGGGGTGGGAGGCTTCGTCGCCTATGGCATCGGGGCGGCGGTCGGGGCGGGGACACCCGGAGTCTGACCGGCGCCGACCCCCAGGGCGGGGTCTGCTAACAGACCGACCCTTACCGCTTGCATTTGTTAGCAGCTTGCAGTAACGTACACGGTGTGAGCGATAGCAAGCAGGGCAACTCGGAGAAGGAAGCCAAACTGGTCGAAATCGGCCACGTTGGTGAATTCATCCGCCAGCAGCGGGAACGCGCCAATTTGTCGCTGCGCCGGCTGGCGGAGCGGGCAGACGTGTCCAACCCCTACCTCAGCCAGATCGAGCGGGGAATCCGCAGACCGTCGGCAGAGATCCTCAAGCGAGTCTCCCGGGCGTTGGAGATCTCGGCGGAGACTCTCTACAGCAAGGCGGGGCTGATCGACGAAGGGCCCGTCTCGCTCACGGTGGTCGAGGCAGTGGACGCCGACAGGTTGCTCTCGCCTCGCCAGAAGCAGGTATTGCTCGATCTCTATCGGGCATTGATCGATGCGACCACCTCCGCCGCGGAGGCTCCCGTCGCCGAAGAAAGGAAACGAACATGAAAGCAACCAAGTACGCCTACGCCGCAGTCGGGGCACCCGTCGAAATCGCCAAGCAGCTCCAGGAGAAGCTCGACGATGCGCGGGCCAAGGTCACCGAGACCGCCCTCGGGTTCTCGAAGGACGCCCGCAGCCAGGTCGAGGCCTGGTCGAAGACCGGCGAGAAGCTCGTCGGCAAGGTGACCGACACCAAGAAGATCGACGAGTTCACCGCCAAGGTGGATCTCGAGCAGGCCAAGGAGCAGGTTCACAAGCTGCGTGAGCAGCTCGACGATCTCCTCTCGACCTGGAAGACCAACTTCCGGCCCGAGGGCAAGGTTGCCGTCAAGGAGCCGATCGTGATCCAGACGGCCAAGCCGATCGTCAAGGTCACGACCCCCGTCGCCAAGGCCACCGCTGCCAAGAAGCCGGCTGCCAAGGCCACCGCTGCCAAGAAGCCGGTTGGCAAGGCCACGGCTGCCAAGAAGCCGGTTGGCAAGGCCACCGCTGCCAAGAAGCCGGTTGCCAAGGCCACTGCCGCCAAGAAGCCTGCCGCCCGCAAGCCGGTCGTCAAGGCCTCCTGACAACGTCCGCTCGAACGAGGGGCCCGCAGCGCGGGCCCCTCGTTTGGCGTTGTGATGGCCTTTGCGACGGCGTCAGTGGCGGTCGTCGATGGTCTTGGCGGAGTCGACCCAGCCGGCGACCATGGCCTCGGTGGGGAGCCGGCGGACCAACCGCTTCTTGTCGTTGGTCTCCGTGAGGAGGCCGGTCAACGAACGTGCGTTCCGCCGCTTCAATTCCTTCACCGTCTCCACCCCCGACACGGCGAGCAGATGGGCGTACTCGGAACCGACGCCCTTGAGCCGCATCAGGTCGGCGGCATTGCCCCAGGCCTGCAGATCGGGCTCCGGGATCCCCGTCGCCTTGGCGAGTTCCGCCCGGCCCTTCTTGAGGGCGAGCCGCTTCAAGAGCCCGTCGGTCGTCTTCACTCCGGCTTTGCGAAGTTGGCGCGCCGGCCGCGGCCCGATCCCTTCGATGGCGTCGATCGACGGCATGGAACTCTCTCCTTATTCCGGCGCCGAGACTAGCAAGCCGGCGCCGGCCGCAACCGGCCGGGGGTCAACCTCTCGGGCGAAGTTCTTCAACATCAGAGGCGGTGTCGACGTCGCGGGGAGGCAGTGAATCGACCCACACCTCGTCGACCCATTCCGGGTGGGCCTGGAGGAGCTGACGAGCTCCTTCATCCCCGGTGAGCGACATGACCCGTTCCCACAGGCTGCGCTTGATGATGACCGGATTGCCCCTGACGTATCTGTACTTGGGGACGATGGCGGGATGGCCCCGTTTTCGCGCCACCGAGACCAGCTCGGCAACCACCTCGGGCAGAACCCCGGGCTGATCGCCCAACATGATGAGGGCGGCCTCCGCCTTGGACAAACGAGTGAGGGCGTCGAGACCGACCCGCAACGATGAGGCGAACCCATCCTCCCACTCGGGGTTCTCGATGATCCCACAACCCTCGAGATCCACCTTCTCCATCACCTGCTCGAGGTTGGCCCCGAGTACGACCCACACCTCGTCGATCCCGGGCAGCGCCCGAGCCTCGTCGACCACCCTCCCGAGCAGGGTGGTGTCACCCCACGGCTCGAGCTGTTTGGGCCGGCCGAGCCGGCGCGATCCACCGGCGGCGAGAACGATTGCAGCGATCATGTGCGCCTGAGGCTAACGGTGGTCTGTGAGGGCCAGGCCGCCCCGACCCTGTCAGCCCGCCGACTTGTCGAGCCGTCGGATCTCCCCGCTGAGTTCGAGAGGCTCGCCCCGGCGGTAGCGGGCCGACGTCATCTCGGCCAGGATCGCCACCGCCACCTCGCCCGGGGTCACAGCTCCGATGTCGAGGCCGATCGGTCCGTGGATCCTGGAGAGCTCCGCCTCGGACCAGCCCGCCGCCCGCAGCCGGCGCCGTCGCGCTTCGGCGGTCTTGGTGCTGCCCATCGCTCCGACATATCGAGCGGGGGTCCCGTGCACCATCGGCCACAGTGGATCCTCGAAGCGGGCGTCGTGACTGAGAACCACCACGAAGGTCCGAGCGTCGAACAACAACCGGTCGGCGATTCGATCGGGCCAGCCGACCAGCAGTTCGTCGGCAGTCGGAAACCGTTCGGCGGTGACGAAGACAGGGCGCGAATCCGAGACCGTCACCCGGTACCCGAGGTGTTTGGCCAGCACCGCCAGCGACTGGGCGATGTGGACTGCACCGAACACCAGGAGCGAGGGCGAAGGGACGATCGGCTCCACGAACAGGGAGGCGTCCGAATAGTCGACGGTGGCCGTCTGTTCTCGATCGAGCAGCGAGAGGGCGTCGGCTACGGCCCGCTCGAGCAATCCGGCCGGCAGGTCACCGGCCAGCACCTCGCCGGCGGCCGAGATGACGGCCGAAGTTCCCAGCCCGTCACCCTCCACGACCACCAGGCTGACCCCCGACCCGTTCGAATCGATCAGCCGCCGAACCGCCTCCAGCATCACCATGGTTCGATGAACACCTGGATCGAGCCACCGCAGGCCAGACCGACCTCGAAGGCGTCGTCGTCGGCGATGCCGTACGACACCAGTCGGGGGAGCCCGGTCTCGATCACCTGCTGGGCGTGGAGAAACACGTCGTTTTCGACGCATCCACCCGACACGGAGCCCTCCATGTCTCCGGCCGAGGAAACCAGGAACTTGCTCCCGGTGGGCCGAGGGGCGGACCCGGATACCCGCACCACGGTGGCGACCGCCACCCGCTTGCCGTCTGCAGCCCATCGGTCGCGGATCTCGATGGCGTCGCGCATGGAGCCATCGTATCCCTGGTGGCGTCGGTACGCTCCCCCGATGACCCCGGGTGATGTCCTGGTCGGGTTCAGCCGAAAACTTCGCGAGGAGGGGATTCCGGTTGGTCCACTCCACACCGGCACGCTGGTCGATGCCCTGGGCGCGGTCGGGGCCGGTCAACCCGACGACGTGTACTGGGCGTTTCGCTCCGCCTCGATCACCGCCCGGGACCAGGTCCCGATCTTCGATCGGGTCTTCATGGAGATCTTCGGAGGGCTTCCTTCCGAGCCACCTTTCACGGTCATGATGGCAATCCCCCGCACCTGGGCGATCTCCCTCCCCGAAGAGCCCGGCGAAGGCGGGTCCGATCCGGCGGACGACATATCCTCGGCCACCGGCGCCAGCCTGGTGGAACGTCTGGCGGATCGTGACTTCAGCGAACTCACGGCCCTCGAGGAGGCCCAGGTGCGCAGTCTGATTGCTCAGATGGTGTGGAAACCGGCCGAGGCGAAGTCACGACGAAGGGTGGCGGCCAAAGCCGGGGACCGGCCCGATCTGCGCCGAACCCTCCGTCACACGATCGGTTGGGAAGGCGATCTGATGAAGATCGCCACCACCCGCCGCGCCACCCGCCGGCGGCCCTTGATCTTCATCGCCGACGTCTCCGGGTCGATGGAGCGCTACTCCGAGATGCTCCTCTACTTCGCCCACTCGGCCCAGGACCGGTTGGGACGGCTGGAGGCCTTCGTGTTCAGCACCCGGCTCACCAGGATCACGCGGGAACTCGACCGGCGCAGGCCGTCAGAGGCGATCGGTCTTGTCTCGCAGGCCGTCCATGATTGGTCGGGAGGCACCCGGATTGGTGAAAGCCTCCGCACCTTCAACCGCGACTGGTCGAGGAGGGTGGTACGGGGAGGCCCCATCGCCCTCATCGTCTCGGACGGTTGGGATCGGGGTGACCCGGACCTGCTGGCGGCGGAGATGGCCCACCTCCATCGGATCATGCACAGGGTGATCTGGCTCAACCCGCTGGCCGGACGCCAGGGTTACGCGCCCGAGACCCGGGGGATGGTGGCGGCCCTTCCCCACATCGACGACCTGCTCGCCGCCGGCACGCTGCGCGACCTCAAGACCTTGGTCGGGTTGCTGGAGGATCTGGTGTGAATCAGATCGGGAATCGGAGCAAGGCCCCGGCACCGTAGGTGTCCAGCGGTGACGCCGTCAGGACCTGAGTCACCTGTCCGCTGGCCTCCAGCACCCGTTCGATGGCGGGCCCGAACACATCATCCACCTCGACCAGAGGCTGCTGGCACGAAGAGCACCGGTCACCGGAACGGGCCAGCCAGCCACACGACAGACACTCGACCCCCGGCTTGGCAAACGGTCCGGAAATGACCAGGTGTTCGACCGCCTTGAGGTTCACACCCGCCAGCACGGACGGAGTGCCGAGGGCCGCCGCCGCCCCCCGATGGGGCGCCTCGATCAGCGAGGCGACCAATTCCTCGTCGTGAAGATGGTGAGCCGCCTCCGCCCCGTTCCGCAGATTGGCCAGCACCTCGGCGCTGGTGAGTGTGTTGGGATCCACCACGAACGTGTGACGGGGCAACTGCGCCAGATACGGATGGAGATGAGGCACCATCGTCTCGAAGGTGGAGTGGTGTCCGCCCAATGCCACGAAATCGAAGGATGCCTCTTGATGGCGGCGGAACATCCATTCGGCCGCCGCCTTCAGCATGTGGCCGACTTCTTCTTCGGCGTGCTGTCGGACATTCACCTCGTCGAAGCCGCGGAAGCCGCCCCAGTTGCGTTTGCCCTGGTCGGATTCCATCCGCTGGGGGCCATGGAGTCCATCGTCGACCAACTCGTAGATGTCGACCATCGAGCGTTCCATCACCACCGCCACTCCGTGGAGGGGAGCCCTCATCACTCGGAGCGGACGCACATAGGGATGGATCCCAAGCACGGCGACGTCGCCGAGCCCCTTGCTCAGAGGGACCACCTCGAGGATCCCGTCACTGCCGGCGGCGAACACGGCGAAACCGGCTGCGGGGTCGCGGGCCATCTTGGTGGTGAGGGATGACAACCGCTCGGCATCGGCTCTGACCGAGAGCATCTGGTTGCGGGGACCCTGCTCGCTCCGCTCGCGGATCGGCTTGAGAAGGTCTGTCACCCTGGCCGAGATGCCGGGGCCCTGGTCGACATAGAGGGAGATCAGACTCCCTTCCGGACTACGGAGACCGGCGATGGAATCGATGTCCATGGAACCCCCAATCCCCGCCGGACGGATGATGCCGGCGGCTCGGTTGTTTGGTGCCGTCAATCGGGCAGACACTCTCGATCCCGAGCGTACACCGCCCAGGTGCCCTGCGTTGAGGTCGGTGCCATCAACCAGGCGTCGGCGCACGGGGCGATCGCTCCAACGGTGGCCGGGCCGCTCCACTCGAAATGCATACCGTCTGGGACGGTCCACCCCGCCCCCCATACGAAACCCCAGTCCCGGAAGATCCGGCCGATGCGCTCGTCGAGCAATGGTGGGTCGCCGTACTGGTTGGTCGAAGGGTTCAAGTCGAAGGCGACGCCCCACGCATGCCGGGAGACGGCAAACCCTTTGTCGCCACCACGCATCAATCGGGCGTTGTAGCAGCCACCCGCCAGCTGGAAGTCGACGGGGTCGATCAGGCGGAAGAGACCTTCGGCTTCGACCTGGGCGAGGGCGGCACGGATGAAGGGGACGACCCGGCGGTGGCATTTGAACTCACCGAGACCGGACATCTCCACCGTCACGATCGATTCGGTCCGCCATTCCTCGTCGACTTCGATCAGGTCGCCCGAGGTGGGACGGAAGGAGAACTCGCCAAACCGTTCCTTGATGGCCACGGTGGGGAGGGGACGGTCGGACGGTGGCTGTCGATCGTCGGCCGTCGAGACCGTAACCGGGGCGTCCGGCGGAAGGAGGGACTCCACGAGGGTCCCGGCCCGGTCGCTCCCCCACATCCGGACCGACGAGGGCCGCTCGAACCCGAGCCGATCAGCCAGGCGCCGGGAGATGACGATCTCGACCCAGTCGATCTCTTCATCGGGGACGACGGCAGCAATCCGGACCTGTTCGATCACGCCATTCCAACCCTCCAGTTCGATCAGATCCCCGGCCCGGGCGCCGCGCAGGGCGGCCGAGCGTTCGGACATGACAGCTTCGTCCCCGATCAGGGCGGCAGCCAGGGTCGAGCCCAGCAACGGCCCGGCGGTGGCGGGGTCGAGGGCGGAGACCATCATCGGATACCCGAACCCAGGTTCGGGTCGCTGCACGTCTGCGTCACCCCGGGTCACGGACAACATCCGCAGCGAGCCGGTGTCGACCGTGGTGTAGCGGGCGTCGGTGATGCGAGCGACCAGGTCGATGATCGTCGCGGAATCCTCGCTCAGCCCGCCCGATTCCCACACCACCACCTCATCCGTCGAGGCGGGGAGCGCGGCGGCGGGAAGGGCAGGGAGGCCCCCGACCACGAGCGCAGCCAGCAGGAACAACCGGAGGTGCCGGCGCATCATGCCTCCCCGATCAGCGAAGCCACCCCCTGGTGGCGCACCTGATCGACATCTTCACGGTATTTCAACACCACCCCCATCGTCTCATCGGCGACGTCGGAGGTGAGGCTGTCGGCCCCGAGCACCCGGAGGGCGGCGGCCCAATCCAGGGTCTCGGCCACGCCCGGCGGTTTGAAGAGGTCCAGCGACCGGAGCTGCTGCATGGCGCCCGCCAGCTCCCGGGCCAGTCGATCGTCGATGTCGGGCATCTTCGTCCTGATGATGAGCACCTCGCGCTCGAAGTCCGGGTAGTCGAGCCAGTGGTAGATACACCGACGCTTGAGGGCGTCGTGGATCTCTCGGGTTCGATTGGAGGTGATCACCACGATCGGGGGCACCACCGCCCGGATAGTGCCCACCTCCGGGATCGAGATCTGGAAGTCGGACAGGATCTCGAGCAAGTAGGCCTCGAACTCCTCGTCGGCCCGGTCGAGCTCGTCGATCAGGAGCACCGGTCGTTCACCGGCGGCGGCCATCTCGACGGCCCGCAGCAGCGGGCGGGCCACCAGGAACTCGCGGCTCATGATGTCGGCGATACCGGCATCGCCCGAGCCTCCCCGCGCCTCGATCAGCCGGATCGCCAGCATCTGCCGGGCGTAGTCCCACTCGTAGACGGCATGGGAGACGTCGAGCCCCTCGTAACACTGGAGCCGGATGAGCTCGGAGCCCAGGGACGAGGCGAGAACCTTGGCCACCTCGGTCTTGCCCACCCCCGCCTCACCTTCCAGGAACAGCGGCCGGCCCAGCGACACCGCCAGGTGGGCGGCCACCGCCAGGCTCCGATCTGCGATGTAGTCGCCGGACGCGAACAGCTGGCGCATCTCGTCGACGGATCGGGGAACCATGCTCGGCAGGATAGTTGGACGCCGCCCCTTCCCCAGGGCTGTCCCCGCCGCCGGGCCGGCGGCCGGCGACTTCTCCCCGCAGGAACGGTCGGGCTATCTTCGCTTCATCGCAGCCACGGGAGCACCGCGCTTGTTCAAGAAAGTCTCAACCGTGCCGTCGGTGACGGCGGTGGAGGTCGACCAACTGGTCGCCGACGGGGCGTATCTCATCGACGTGCGCGAACGCGCCGAGTGGGACGCCGGCCGGATCGCCGGGGCCGAGCTGAAGCCGCTGTCGGAGGTGAACGACTGGTATCGCTCACTCCCCACCGACCGCCAGATCATCGTGTACTGCCGTTCGGGGCAACGATCGGCCCAGGTCATCGAGGCCCTGATCAACCAGGTCGGTATGCCCAACCTCCTCAACCTGACCGGCGGCATCATCGCCTGGTCCCACGCCGGCCTCCCCATCGAGACCTGACCGGGGGCGCAGGGGGCGACTTTATGTGGTGAGATGGCAGATTTCTGCCATCTCACCGCGCAATTTGGGGATCTGGCGGTGTCAAGGGGTTCACACCGGCGGGCCCATCACCAACGCTGGCCGCCATGAACCAGGCCGTCTCCTTACTCAGTGCACTCCAACACGGGGTCATCGCCCGCCGCCAACTCGTCGAGATCGGTTTCGACACACGCCGGATCCGAACGGCCCTGGCGGCAGGGTGGATGGAGCTGGCAACACCCCGCGTGGTGAGGGTGACCTCGGCACCCCGGACCCCTGCCCAGGAGATCACCACCGCCATCCTCCACACCGGCAACGGTGCTCTCCTGTCGCATGCCTCCGCTCTCGCCTGGTGGGGCGTCCCCGGGTTCACCCTCGAACCGATCACGATCGCCATCCCCCGCTGGCGCAGAATCGAAGACGGCCCCTGGCAGGTCCGTCACGTCACGGTCATCCCGGACGAGCAGCGCAAGCTCCACCAGGGAGTGGCGATCGCGTCGCCGGCACTTGCCCTGTTCCAGGTGGCGGGCGACATCAGCCGAGAACGCCTGGCGATCGCACTCGACCGGGCGTGGTCGATGCGGCTCACTTCGGGATCCCAGCTCCACGCCCTGCTCGATCGGCTCGGTCGGCGGGGCCGGGATGGGATCGCCAACATGCGGGTGATCCTGGCCGAGCGTGGCCCGGGCTACCAACCTCCGCAAAGTGGGCTCGAGCAGAGGGTGCTGAAGATCCTCTCGGGTGGCGGGCTCGACGTCAGGAACCAGGTCGATCTCGGCGGGGAGGAGTGGGCGGGAAGGGTCGACTTTGTCGTCGACGACCGGGTGGTGGTCGAGGTGCAGAGCGAGCGCTATCACACGTCGCTCACTGATCGGACCCGAGACGCCCAGCGGCGAGAGCGGCTCGAGTCTCAGGGAATGGTCGTGCTCGAAGTGTGGGACAGCGACATCTTCTCCCGCCCGTGGACGGTGCTGGCTGCCGTCCGGGCCGCCCTGTACTCCTCGATCGCTTCGGTCGATTCGGCGGTCCGAGTGGACCCGTCAAGCTCATAAAACCCGTAATTGCGCGGTGAGAGGGCAGTTTTCTGCCCTCTCACCGCATAAGAACGCTTCTTCTAGGCGAGCGCCTTGAGGATCGCCCGTTTGACCATCACCTTGGCGAGGTGGGTCTTGTAGTCGACCGAGCCGTAGAGGTCCTCGAGGACGGTGGCCTCGTCGACGGCGCGCTCCGCCGCTGCCGCCACCGCCGCCTCCGACCCGTCGGTACCGACCAGGGCCTCGGCCGCCGCCAGCGCCAGCGACGGCTTGGTCCCGACCCCGGTCAACGCCACCCGGGCGGCGGTGATGGTGCCGTTGGGCTTGTCGACCCAGGCCGAGGCGCCCGCCACCGCGTAGTCGGTGTGACCTCCCCGGCGGCCGAGCTTCTCGTAGGCGGAGCGACCACCGTTGTGCGGGATCCGTATCTCCGTGAGGATCTCGTTCGACTCGAGCGCCGAGGTGAGGACGTCGACGAAGAAGTCCTCGGCGGCGATCTCCCTGGTCCCGTTCGGCCCCCGGGCGACCATGGTTGCAGCCAGCGCCAGCACCGCCGAAGGCTGGTCGGCGGCGATGTCGGCGTGGGCCACCGAACCACAGGTCGTTCCTCGATTCCTCACCTGAGTGTCGCCCGTCCAGGCGGCCGCCTGCCGCAGGGCGGCCGGCACCAGTTCCGAAGCCGCCGTCTGCCGGTGGCGCACGAGGGCGCCGATGCTCACCGATCCGTTCGACTGGCTGATCTGATCGAGGCCGGCAATCCGGCCGATGTCCACCACCAGATCGGGTGAGAACAGCCGGAGTTTCATCAACGGGATGAGCGACATCCCGCCCGCCATCACCTTGCCCAGGCTGGCGTTGCCCAACTCGCGCACCGCCTCGTCGATCGAGGAGGCGGACATGTATTCGAACTCTCTGGGGAACATGGCTACCTCCTCAACCCCGGGCGTCCTGAATCGCTTGCCAGACCCGTTTGGGTCGGAGCGGCATGTCGATGTGCCTGACCCCCAATGGTGCCAACGCGTCGATCACTGCATTGACGACGGTCTGGGCCGAGGCGATCGTCCCCGCCTCTCCGACACCCTTGACCCCCATCGGGTTGACCGGGCTCGGGGTCTCCGTCCTGGTCAGGTCGAAGCTGGGCAGGTCGGTGGCAGCCGGGATGATGTAGTCCATCAACGACGTCGCCAGCATGTTGCCGTCAGAGTCGTAGACGGCATCCTCGAACAACGCCTGACCCACCCCCTGGGCGATACCTCCATGGAGCTGACCGTCGACGATCATGGGATTGATCACGTTGCCGCAATCGTCGGCTCCGACATACTTCAGGAGCTTGACGTCGCCCGTGTCGGGATCGACCTCCACCATCGCCAGATGGGTGCCGAACGGCCAGGTGGCGTTGCCCGGGCTCCAGGTGGTCTGGGCCTCGAGGCCCGACTCCCAACCGGCCGGCGCCTTGTGGGCCTGATAGGCGGCCTTGGCCAACTCGGCCCATTCGACCCGTCTGTCCGGGCTGCCGGCCACGTGGGCTCCACCGTCGGCGAACACGATGTCGGCCTCGGCCGCCTCGAGTAGATGGGCCGCCAGCGTCGCCGCCTTGGTCCTCACCTTCTGGGTCGCTTCGTAGGTGGCGGTACCGTCGACCGCGATCGACCGGCTTCCGAAGGTTCCGATCCCCATCGGGGATTCGGCGGTGTCACCATGACGCACCACGATCCGCTCGATCGGGATCCCCAACCCGTCGCCGACGATCTGGGCCCAGGTGGTCTCGTGCCCCTGGCCGGACGGACCCGTGCCGATGACGACGGTGGCCGAGCCGTCGGGGTTCACTCGCACCAGCCCCGACCCGTTGAACGAGGCAGGGAGCCCGTAGTTGGTCCACGAGAATCCGATCTCCGCCAGCACTGCCGGACCGAATCCGCACACTTCGACATACGACGAGACGCCGATCCCGACCAGCCGGCCTTCGGCTCGGGCCTGCTCCTGCATCGCCCGCAGCCCGCCGTAGTCGGCGGCCTCCATCAGCGCATCGACCGAACCTCCATACGCCCCGGAGTCGAGCGAGAACCCACAGCCCATGGTCGCCGGGAACTCGTCGTCCTTCCAGTAGTTCTTGCGCCGGACCTCGAGTGGGTCCATGCCGATCTCGCGGGCGTACATGTCGATGATCCGCTCGAGGTAGTAGATGGCCTCCGGCCGTCCCGCTCCCCGATAAGCATCGGTGGTCATGGTGTTGGTCACGACACAGTCGATCTTGAAGTGGGTCGGGAAGCGGTACTGACCTGACGCCACCCACAGCCCGAGCAACGGGATCGCAACCGTGAAGTTCTGGGTGTAGGCGCCCATGTCGGCCAGACCGTCGATCTCGTAGCCGAGGATCTCACCTTCGTGGGTCCCGACGATCGTCGCAGTCGCCACCCAACCCCGGCCCTGGATGGTCGAGCCGTGGGCCTCGCGCCGCGACTCGGTCCACTTGACCGGACGGCCGAGCGCCTGCGAGGCGAAACACACCAGGATCTCGTCGTTGTACACGTTGAGCTTCGACCCGAAGCCGCCGCCCACCTCGGGGGCCACCACCTGAACCTCGTTCGAGTCGAGCCCGAACATCTTGGAGATGGCGCCGGCCAATGCATGAGGAACCTGAGTCGAGGAGATCACGGTGAAGCGGTCGTAGCCAGGGCTCCAATCGGCCACCACCGATCTCGGCTCGATCGCCACCGGCACGAGACGCTGGTTGATCATCTCCTGGGAGACGACCACCACATCGTCACGTAGTTTCGCCTCCTCGATCTTGGGTTGCTGGGACTCCAGCCCGAGGGCCGGCCAGTAGCCGTGATAGGTCCAAGAGTGGATCACGTTGGACGGAAGGTCGTCGTGAATCTTTACCCGGTCGGAGGCGGCCTCCTTCAGGTCGACGATCGCCGGCGTCGACTCGTAGTCGACCTTGACCGCCTCGGCGGCATCCTCCGCCTGGTGCCGGTTGTCGGCCACCACCATGGCGACCGCCTCCCCGACGTGTTTGACCACCCCGTCGGCCAGCAACGGCCGCAACTTGCCGATCGGGACCTGAGCGAGGAGCGGGCCGAGGTGGCGGACGTCGTCGATGGTGTAGACGGCCCGCACCCCGGGCATGGCCTTGGCCGCCGAGGTGTCGAGGCGAGCGATCCGTCCACTGGCGATCGGGCTCCGCACGAACGCCACATGGAGCATGCCCACGAACTTCACGTCGTCGGTGTAACGGCCCCGACCCTGGATGAGGGCAGGATCCTCACGTCGCTTGACCACACCGCCCATCACGCTGGTGGTGCTCATGCCATCACCTCCCATTCGGCGGGGGCGGGAACCTCGCCGCGCATCTTGGCGGCGGCGTATTCGATCGCCTTGACGATGTTGTGGTATCCGGTGCACCGGCACAGGTTGCCTTCGATGCCCTGACGGATCTCCTCCTCGCTCGGGCTGGGGTTGGATTCCAGCAACCCGACCGCCGACATGATCATGCCGGGAGTGCAGAAGCCACACTGGAGCCCGTGGCGCTCCCAGAAGCCCTCCTGGACGGCATGTAGCGTCTCCCCCTCGGCCAGGCCTTCGATGGTCCGGATCTCGGATCCGGCGGCTTGCACCGCGAGCATGGTGCAGGACTTGGCGGTCGATCCGTCGACGATCACGGTGCAGGCGCCGCAATAGGAGGTCTCACAGCCGACATGGGTTCCGGTGAGACCCAGGGTGTCTCGCAAGAAGTGCACCAGGAGGGTGCGGGCCTCGACCTCGCCCGAGACCGACCTCCCGTTGACCGACATCGAGACTTGCAACCCGGGCCTCCTTTGAGCGATGTCCCTTGAAGCTATCAAACTCGTCAGGGCCATGCCGGGCGAGATCGCCCCAATCTCCGACCCCGGAGCCGAAATTGCGCGGTGAGAGGGCAGAAATCTGCCCTCTCACCACATAAAGTCGCTTCCTCAGCGGCTGAAGCGGGAGACCGTTTCGATGTGGGGGGTTTGCGGGAACAGGTCGACGGGTTGTACCCAGTCGAGTGAATACCCGGCGTCGACGAGGAGACGCGAGTCCCGGGCGGCGCTGGCCGGGTCGCAGGAGACCGACACGACCACCGACGGCGAGCGGGCCACGATCCCCTCCACCACCACTCGCCCCAGACCCTGACGAGGCGGGTCCACCACCACCGCCTCCACCCTGGCGGGGAGTCGCTCGAACGCCTCCTCCACCGGTACTGCCACGACCCGGGCGGAGCTGCAGTTGATGGTGAGATCCGAAACGGCGGTTGGGTCCGACTCGACCGCCACCACCGTGTCGAAGCCGCTGCCGACCGTGGCCGCGAACAACCCGCCCCCGGCGTAGCCGTCGACCAGGGTCCCCGCCCGATCCGTCTGCTCCAGGGCCCGGGCCACCAGTTGAACGAGTTGTTCGGCGCCGGGGGTGTTGATCTGGAAGAAGGCCTTGCCGGAGATACGGAAACGGACCCCGCCGACAACCTCGTGGATCAGCGCCGCGCTGGTCGGCGTGTACCCGGGTCCGGATCCGATCGCCACCACCTCGTCGGTGGTCACACCCGCCCGCAACGTCACCCGCCGGTTGTCGCCCGGTTCGAGGCGGTTCAGCAAACGGCGCAGCGGCTCGACGACCAGCAGGCAGTCGTCGATGGCGACCCTGGTATGGCTGGCCTCTTCGAGCAGGGCGAACTTCCCGCCCGTCGTCCGCAGGTCGACCCGATTGCGATAGCGATACGGATCCCCCACCGCCAGCGCCGGGCCCACCTCCGCTTCCAGGCGACCGACGTGGGCGAGCTGAGACACGACGACGTCCCGTTTCCATTCGAGCTGCGCCGGGTACGAGGCCATCTGCCAGGCGCAGCCACCACACCGCCCGAACACCGGACAGGGCGGTTCGACCCG
>DAIOGO010000065.1:0-14896 GCA_036745195.1 Actinomycetota bacterium
GACGGCTAATGTTTCGCCCGAGCTCGCGCTCAGCTCAAACGTCAGGCGCCCAGCACTCGGCATTTCGCCCCTCTCACATCAGTCAGGCAAAGGAGCACTCCGATGGCGAAGATTCTCGTTCACGCTACTCATGGTCCCGAGAACCCAACGCGTGCCGCTTTGGCCTTCCTAGTGGCCAAGGCAGCCGTAGACGAAGGTCACTCGGTTTCACTGTTTCTGGCGGGCGAGGCATCTCAACTGATACGAGAGTCCGTACTCGACTCACTTTCTGGCCTGGGCACGGGTCACCTACGCGAGCACTTCGATGCCTTGGTTGCGGGGGGCGCTCGGTTCTACGTGTCGGGCATGTCCGCCAAGAGTCGCGGCGTGACGGAGGCCGACCTTGCCGGAAAGCCTGCAGAATTCGCCATGCCAAATGTGCTGGTCAGGCTCGCGCTCGACCATGACCGAATGTTCAATTACTAGGACACCGAGGAGCTAGGACTCGAAAACATTGAGAGGAGGGAGCAGTCCGCGTTTTGGGGAGGCATCCACCTCTACGATGACACGGACCTCCTGGAAGGGAGTCAGGCAGTTGCCGCAGCGCGCCATCGCCATCTCCTCCTCGTCACGTGGTAGGTCATTACTTCGAGAGTCGATGAGTCGCTCGACAGGAGATGCCCGCCATTCTTGCCCGCGGATTTCGAGGAACCGGGGGCGCCATCGGGGCGTTGTATCGGAATGAAGGTACTCCTGGCGATTCTGGTTGGGTTGCTGGTCGGATGTGCCGACGGACCTGAGGTGGTGGAGGAGCCGACCTCAACGACGGTCGGGGCGGTTTTCTCCCCGACGACACAGGCTGCCGTGACCACATCCACCACCCATTCATCTGGCACGGACCCGGTTGGGCAGGAAGCGTGGTCTGCGGTCGAGGCTGAACGGCACGTCACTGACTTCCTGGCTGCCCTGGCGGCTGGAGCGTACGAGCAGGCGGCGTGGCCAGCTGAGAACAATGGCGCATCGTTCAGTGGCCAGGCCAACGGTGAGTCAGCGGCCGAAGCGCTCGAGAGGCTGTGCCGGAACGGTGCGTGCGCCGGTCCTTATGCGGTACACGCCGATGGTCCCGGCGTTTTGGATGCGGCTTCGGGTCAAGCATCCTCAACGGTCACCGTGGCCCATCTCGGCAGCGGACAAACGGGAACTGTCCGCTTGGGCACCCTCGAGGGGCAGCTCATCATCTCGGACCTGCCACCGCTGGTCCCATCCGCCGGCGGACCCTCCCTGGTCGAGATGCTGTTCGGCGAGGACATCCCTGACCGGGTGGTGGTGGCACGTTTTGATGCATTCGAGATCTGGGAGAACGGTCAATCCGAGTGGGTGACCAACTGGTGGGCCGGAGCCACCTTTCAGGTCGAAGGCGATGTGCTCGCCGGCTACCAGCTGTTGGCCGGCTTGTATGAACCTCAGACGGAGTACGAGGGAGTATGCCCTCGCTTGATGAACAGAGACGGCGAGGTGTTGGTAATCGAGCAATGCGATACCGCCGGTTGGCGGATGTTCGAGGTGATCTCAGGTGACCCGCGGCCAACCCCAATTCCATTCGAGGAACGACTCGATGGTGAATACCTGTGGTTCGCGGAACGGGGAGGCACGGTGGTTGAGGGGCTGGGAGACGCCGAAGGGAACCTGACCCGCCTCACGTCCCAGCGAGGGGTCGATCTGTTGGGCGACGACTATGCCGGCTACCTGGCCCTATCGACCGACGGCACCCGGGTGGCGTATGTAGACCACAGAGATCCAGCAGCTTTCTCGCATTTCTGGAGTCCAGTGGTGGTGGTCAAGGACACCTCGACAGGCGCTGAACTGGGCCGCTGGACGCTCGACAATCCAGTCCTGAGCCTCGAATTCGCCGAGTCGTGGCTGGTGGCGGCCGAAGCCGATGGCGATACCCTCGGTGGGGACAAGGTTCAACAAGCCGCACTCGTCGCCATCAACGTCGAAACCGGGGCCACCACTCGGGTGGAGACACCCACCCGAGTATTTCTCCCCTCATAGTCTTACCCATTCCACGGGGTGACGCCCTGCCATGTGCGAGACTCGGTCCATGACCATTACTGGATTGCACCATGTTCAGCTGGCGATGCCTGGCGGACGCGAAAACCAAGCAACCTCCTTCTACGAGGGCCTGCTCGGGATTCCGAAAGTCACGAAACCACCTCATCTGTAGGGTCGAGGCGGGTGCTGGTTCGAGACTACTTCCATTCGGATTCACCTCGGCGTTGAGAATGACTTCTCACCGGCGAGGAAGGCTCACCCCGCCCTGCTCACCGATGACTTGGCAGCGCTCCGCCGACGCCTTGAGGGCGCCGGGGTCGAAGTCGTGGACGATCAGCCGCTCCCGGGACTCGAACGCTTCTACGCCTACGACCCATTCGGCAATCGACTGGAGTTCCTGACTCCTCCCCGATCTCAGCCTCACCTCTTTTCGGTCGAAGGGGGAGAAACAGAGATTACGTAGCGACTCGCGGGTTTCCCTACGACGCATGACGCATGACGCACGACGCATGACGCACGACGCATAGACTCGGACCGATGGACGGGCATGCACAGCGGCAGGCGTTGAATTCGGCGGAGCGGTCGATCGAGGCGTTGGGGCGGGGGGATGCCGCCGGGGCGAGGATGGCGATCGCCTCGGCCGTCGAACGTGACCAGGTGGGGGCATTCACCCTGCTCGCCGACGCCGTCGACGTCGCCGCCGCCGAGTTGGAGTCGACCGGGGCCATCACCGAGGCGACCTGGAATCAGCTGGTCGATTCCGCCGGTCCGGGCCCGCTCCAGGGCCTGGTCGAGTCGCTGCGGACCTGACGGTTTGAGGCCGGTGGGCAGGCTCCGATACCGTTGAACCCCGATGTCGGACTACCACCTCCACCTCCATCCCCACGATCCCGACCCGTCGTTGCCCGAACCGGGCACCTATCCGGACGGGTACATCGAACGATTCGTGGAGGCAGCCGCCGCCCGCGGTGTCAGCGAACTCGGTTTCACCGAACACCTCTACCGCTGCGTCGAGTCGGCCCCGGTGCTGGGTGAGTTCTGGGCAGCGGAACCGGTGGAATCGATCCGCCACCACACCCGCGACCTCGTCCAAGCCGACCGCAACCTGTCCTTGGAGGGGTATGTGGAGGCCATTCTCGCCGCCAAGGACGATGGGCTTCCGGTCAAGCTCGGGCTCGAGGTCGACTTCTTCCCCGACTCGATCGAAGCGGTGCTCGAGCTGCTCGATCCCTATCCGTTCGACTTCCTGATCGGCTCGGTGCACTGGGTGGGTGGTTGGACGATCGACTCGACCGAGGTGGCCGACGAGTTCTTCCGCCGTGGGGTCGATCGGGCCTGGGACGAGTACTTCGAGCTCGAGACCGCCCTGGCCCGCTCGGGTGCGGTGGATGTGCTCGCCCATGTCGACGTGGTCAAGAAGACCGGTCACCGACCCGTCGAGGAACCGATCGATCTCTACCGGCGGGTGGTGATGGCCGCAGTCGAGTCGGGCACCGCGGTGGAGGTGTCGAGCCAGGGTCTGCGCAAACCGGCTGGTGAGGTCTATCCGTCGCCACGCTTCCTCGAGATGTTCTCCCAGGCCGGGGTTCCGATCACGCTCGCCTCCGACGGTCACCACCCCGACGAGGCGGGATGGGGTCACGCCGAGGTGGTGGCCGCCGCTCGGGCGGCCGGGTACGACACCCATTTGCGCTTCGAACAGCGCCGGCGGGTGGAGACGCTGTTCGACTGAGTCGGACGCCGGGTCTGTCACCTGTCACTTGTCACCTGTCACCTGTCACTTGTTACCCGCCTCCCTACACTCTCGGCGATGTCCGCTCCCACCGTTTGGCTGACCACGCTCGGCTGCGCCAAGAATCAGGTCGACTCCGAGAAGGTCGAGTCGATGCTGGTCGAGGCCGGTTATGTGATGGCGTCGGCCCCCGAGACCGCCGACGTGGTGATGGTCAACACCTGCGCCTTCATCGAGGAGGCCCGCCGCGAGTCGGTCGAGACGATCCTGGAGGCGCAGGGGGCCAAGCGCGACGACGCCAAGATGGTGGTGATCGGCTGTATGGCCCAGCGGTTCGGGGTGGAGGTGGAACAGGCGCTTCCCGAGGTGGACGCCGTGATCGGCCTCGATCGGTATGGCGAGCTGGTGGGGGCGCTCGACTCCCTCACCAAGTGGCAGCCGCTCGCCATCCGCCGCCGGCCGGTGATGGACATCCTCGAGGTGATCCACCGCCCGACCCCCACCGTCCCCTACGCCTACGTCAAGGTGGCGGAGGGGTGTGACAAACCGTGCACTTTCTGTGCGATCCCGCTGATCCGGGGCAAACAGCGGTCGCGCTCACCGGTCAACATCCGCGACGAGATGGTCGAACTGGGGCGGGCCGGGGTCAAAGAGGTGGTCCTGGTGGCCCAGGATCTGGCCGCCTACGGCCGCGACATCGAGGCGCCGGGTGGGATCGTGGATCTGCTCCGCTTCGTCGACGATGTCGATGGCATCGACCGGCTCCGGTTGCTCTATCTCTATCCCAAGGAGATCCGGCCCTCGCTCATCGAGGAGATGACCGTGAATCCCCGCATCGCCCCCTACTTCGATCTGTCGCTCCAGCATGCCTCGGGACCGCTGTTGCGGGCGATGCGCCGGCCGGGCGACGGCGAACGGCACCGGGCGCTTATCGAGGACATCCGCCAGGCGGAGCCGGCCGCCACCCTGCGCAGTTCCTTCATCGTCGGGTTTCCCGGGGAGACCGACGACGACGTCGACCTGCTGGCCGACTTCCTGGAGGAGGTTCGTCTCGACTGGGCCGGGTTCTTCCCCTATTCGGCCGAAGACGGAACACCCGCCGCCGAACTCGACGGTCGGATCGATCGGTCCGAGGTGGAGGACCGTCTCCGTCATCTGCAGGGGATCCAGGAGGAGATAACGGCCGAGGCCAACCTCGCCCAGATCGGAACGGTGCACCGGGTCCTGGTCGACCAGGTCGAGGAGGGGGTGGCGGTGGGCCGCTCCCGGCGGGAGGCTCCCGAGATCGACGGTCTGATCCTGCTCGATGCCGGTGTCCCCGGGCAGTGGGTGGAGGCCGAGGTGACGGGTTCCTTCGGTTCCGAACTGGAAGCCAGGGTGGTGCGGTGATCGTGGAGGTGGTGGCGGTCGGCACCGAGTTGTTGCTCGGCCAGGTGGTCAACTCCAACGCCGCCACCATCGGCGCCCGGCTGGCCGAGGCCGGGCTGGACGCCCACTTCCAACAGACCGTCGGCGACAACCTGGAACGGATGGTGTCGGCCATCCGTCTGGCAATCGAGCGTTCCGACGCCGTCATCATCACCGGCGGGATCGGCCCCACCCAGGACGACATCACCCGGGAGGCGATCTGTGCCGCCACCGGCCGGGCGATGCTGCATTCCGACGAGTACGCCGACCGGTTGCGACGCCGCTGGGAGGAGTTGGGCCGGGTGTTGCCGATCTCGAATCTGCGCCAGGCCGACTACCCCGAGGGCGCCGAGATGCTGGAGAACCCGAAGGGGACCGCCCCCGGGCTGGCGCTGGAACACGACGGAACCTGGTTGTTCGCGGTCCCCGGGGTTCCGCAGGAGATGATCCATCTGCTCGACGTCGAGATCATCCCCCGGCTTCGCTCCTCGGCCGGTCTCGACCGGGTGGTCCGCAGCCGGATCATCCGCAGCTGGGGGCTGCCCGAATCCAAGGTGGGGGAGATGCTCGACGATCTCTTCCAGTCCGGCACCAACCCTTCGATCGCCTTCCTGGCCTCGGCCGGGGAGATCAAGGTGAGGATCACCGCCGCCGGGGCGGCCGGGCCCGAGGTCGATGAGTTGATCGCACCGGTCGAGTCGGTGGTGCGGGAACGGCTCGGTTCGGCGGTGTTCGGGGCCGACGAGCAGACGATCGAGACGGTGCTCCATGACCTGCTGCGGACGAGGTCGTGGACGATCGGCACCGCCGAGTCGGCCACCGCCGGGCTGGTGGCGGCTCGTTTGACCTCGCTCCCGGGGGCGTCGGACGTGTTCCGGGGTGGAATCGTGGCCTATGCCACCGACCTGAAACGCGATCTGCTCGATGTGTCGGCGGCGGAGGTGGTGACCGAGGCGGCCGCCATCGAGATGGCGCTCGGCGCCCGGACCCGGCTCGGTTGTGACGTGGCGGTGGCGGTGACCGGTTCGGCCGGGCCGGAACCACAGGAGCAGCCACCGGGCACCATGATCATGGCGGTGGCGACTCCGGAAGGGGTGATGGCCCGTACCTTCCGCCTCCCCGGTGACCGGGAGCGGGTCCGCACCTACGCCGCCACGGCCGCCCTCCACCTGACCCGCCTGGCGGTGGCCGGCGACTGGTGGACTTGACCAACCGTCTCTTTCTCGCCGTCGGGCTGTCCGACCTGGCCCGAGGCGACGTGGTCGCCGCCCTCGACGGGTTGGCCATCCCCGGTTCGCTGGTCCGTCCGGCCGGCTGGCACCTGACCCTCCGCTTTCTCGGCTCCGCCGACGAGGTGGCCACCGACCGGGTGACCGCCGCAGTCGCCCAATCCTCGCTCGGGGCCGGCTTTGTGATGACGATCGCCGGGTTGGGGGCGTTTCCCAACCCGCGCCGGGCGACGGTGATCTGGCTGGGGATCACCCGGGGAGAGGACCGTTTGACGGAGCTGGCCGAGTTGTGTGAGGAGGCGGCCCAGAGCGCCGGGTTCCCGCCCGAGGACCGGCCCTTCCACCCCCACCTGACCCTGAGCCGGGTGAGGCCGGCGGAGAACGTGGTCGACTTGGTGGAGTCGGAGCCACCGCCACCGATCCGCACCACCGTCGACCGGGTGACGTTGTTTCGCTCCCACCTGGGACGGGGCGGGGCGGTGTACGAGCCGATCGAGGAGTTCCAGCTTTCTTGACGGCGAATGCCACGCGTCGAACAGGTGTTCGTGTATCATTCCGCCGTGCGGAGGCCAAAGCCGCGTTCTTGTCAGACCCGATCCGTACATTGAGCGACATAGGAAGACAAAGAGACCGACAGCAAGAACGACTCAGAGACCGGGTCGAGCCAGGACGAGGGAACCCGTCGAAGATCGACCGTTGACGAGACCAGGAGGACGACCAGATGGCACGAAACGAGGAGCGGGACGCAGTCACCCAGAAGGAGCAGCCGGCCGAACGGCAGAAGGCGCTCGACATGGCCGTGTCCCAGATCGAGCGCCAGTTCGGCAAGGGCGCCATCATGAAGATGGGAGAGGCCTCCCTGATCCCCTCCGAGGTCATCTCGACCGGCGCACTCGCTCTCGACCTCGCCCTCGGCATCGGCGGTGTTCCCCGCGGTCGGGTCGTCGAGATCTACGGCCCCGAATCCTCCGGCAAGACCACCCTCGCCCTCCACGTTATCGCCGAGGCGCAACGCAACGGCGGGGTGGCGGCCTTCATCGACGCCGAGCACGCCCTCGATCCGATCTATGCCCGGGCGCTGGGCGTCGACATCGACGAGTTGCTGATCTCCCAGCCCGACACGGGTGAGCAGGCGCTGGAGATCGCCGACATGCTGGTCCGCTCGGGCGCCCTCGACGTGATCGTCATCGACTCGGTGGCCGCCCTGGTCCCCCGGGCCGAAATCGAGGGGGAGATGGGTGACGCCCATGTCGGGCTCCAGGCCCGGCTGATGTCCCAGGCGCTGCGCAAGCTCACCGCCAACCTCAACCGTTCACAGACCACCGCCGTCTTCATCAACCAGTTGCGGGAGAAGATCGGGGTGATGTTCGGCTCACCCGAGACCACCCCGGGCGGTCGTGCCCTCAAGTTCTACGCCTCGGTGCGCATCGACATCCGTCGGATCGAGTCGATCAAGGACGGCGGGGAGAACGTCGGGAACCGGGTCAGGGCCAAGGTGGCCAAGAACAAGATGGCGCCTCCCTTCCGGCAGGCCGAGTTCGACATCATGTTCGGTGAGGGCATCTCCCGGGAGGGAAGCCTGCTCGACGTCGCCGTCGATCAGGGTGTGGTGCGCAAGGCCGGTGCCTGGTTCACCTTCGAGCAGGACCAGTTGGGGCAGGGCCGGGAGAACGCCAAGAAGTTCCTGCGAGAGAACCCCGACGTCGCCCTCCAACTCCAGGCCAAGATCTACGAGCAGGCCGGTCTCGGCCTCGCCCCCTCCGCCCCCTCCGCCCCCTCCGTCCCGGCCGAAGCCGAAGCCGAGTCGGGGGCCGATCTCTCGCTGGAGGAATGAGGGGAGCGGAGATCGCTCGACGGAGGCGAGGTGGCGGGTAGACTCCTGCTGGCACACACAACAAGAGATCACCGAAACCGCAATGAACCACTCGTCTTCACAGGAGCAAGCCGCAGGACTCGATCAGAGGCTCTGAACCCTGATTCCCGTCTCGGATGACCGCGTGTGTGCCGGGCCCTTTGGGCTCGGCACGCGTGTTTCCGGCATCGGAGGAGGGATGGCAGGTCGGAGAGGCGGCAGGCTCCGTGCGGCCGGCCCGGAGGCCGGTTCGAAGGAGTAGGCGACGGAACAAGGCGGAAGGCGGTGCTGAAACGAGGCAGACATGACTGACGGCTCGATCGTTACCGCGGCAATCATCCTGGTTGTGATCGCCGGTCTCGGCGTCGTTCTGGGGATCTTCATCGCCCGGAATCGGAGAACGGTGTCCTCACCCTCCCCGCTCGATGGTGACCTCAAGGTCGCCTCAGCCCGCTCCGAGGCACAACGGATCCTGGCCAAGGCCGACGAAGAGGCGCGAGCCAATGCCGAGGCCTACCGCCAGCGGGAGGAGGCTCGGCTCGAGCACCGGCGGATGGAACTGGAGTCGGTGGAGAGCCGCCTGGGTCAGCGGGAGGAAACCCTCGAACAGCGGGCGGGCAACCTGGCCGCCCGTGAGCAGTTGATCTTCGAACGAGAGCGTGAGTTGGGTGCCGTCCGCACCGAGGCCGAAACCGCCCGTGAGCAGGCCCGGGCCGAACTGGAGCGCCTGGCCGGGCTCGACGCCAAGGCCGCCCGGGCCGAACTGCTCACCGAGGTGGAGGACGAAGCCCGCCGCGACGCCATGATCCTGGTCAGGGACCTCGAGATCAAGGCCCGGGAGGAGGCGGACAAGCGGGCCCGGCGCATCCTCGCCACCGCCATCCAGCGGCTGGCCTCCGAGGTCGTCACCGAATCCACCGTGTCGGTGGTGGCGCTTCCCTCCGACGACATGAAGGGGCGAATCATCGGCCGGGAAGGCCGCAACATCCGGGCGCTGGAGGCGGTCACCGGTGTCAACCTGATCGTCGACGACACCCCCGAGGCGGTGTCGGTCGCCTCCTTCGACCCGGTGCGACGGGAAGTGGCCCGGTTGACGCTGGAACGGCTGGTGGGCGACGGTCGGATCCACCCCGCCTCGATCGAGGAAGCCTTCGAGAAGGCCCAGGCCGAAGTCGAGCAATCGGTGCGAGATGCCGGGGAGTGGGCGTTGCTCGAGGTCGGTCTGTCCCGCATGAACCCCGAGTTGGTGACATTGCTGGGCCGGCTCAAGTACCGCAGCTCGTACGGCCAGAACGTCCTCAACCACCTGGTCGAGTCGTCCCACATCGCCGCCATGCTCGCCGCCGAATTGGAGCTGGATCCGGCACCCATCAAGCGGGCCGCCCTCCTCCACGACATCGGCAAGGCCGTGACCCACGAGGTCGAGGGCTCGCACGCCATCATCGGCGCCGAGATCGCCCGCCGCTTCGGTGAGGACCCCGCAGTGGTGCACGGCATCGAGGCCCATCACAACGAGGTCGAGCCACGGACGATTCTGGCCGTGCTGGTGCAGGCGGCCGACGCCGTGTCCGCCGCCCGTCCCGGCGCCCGTCGGGAGGCGCTCGAGTCCTACGTCCGCCGGCTGGAGCGGTTGGAGAAGGTGGCGCTCGAGTTCGACGGAGTCGACCGGGTGTTTGCGATGCAGGCCGGCCGTGAGGTGCGGGTGGTGGTGGATCCGGGCACGATCGACGATCTCGCCTCGAGTGACCTGGCCCGCCGGATCGCCCGCCGGCTGGAGGAGGACCTCCAGTATCCGGGCCAGATCCAGGTGACCGTCATCCGGGAGTTCAGGGCCACCGACTACGCTCGCTGACCCATGACCACCTTGTTGCCGATCCCCGGCCGGCGGACGGCGCCGGTCGCCTCCCCCCGCCGGGCGGGTCGGCGTTATCTCATCCGCACGTTCGGATGTCAGATGAACGAACACGACTCCGAGCGCATCGCCGGGTTGTTCGAGGCCGACGGGATGGTGCGGACCACCGACCTGACCGAGGCCGACGTGGTCTACATCAACACCTGCACCATCCGTGAGAACGCCGACAACAAGCTCTACGGGACGATCGGCCACCTCAAGGCTCTCAAGGACGAGAACCCGGGGATGATGTTGATGGTGGGGGGTTGTGCCGCCCAGAAGGACCGCGACATCATCCGCCAGCGGGCCCCTTGGGTCGACGTGGTGCTGGGTACCCACAACCTGGATCGAGCCGTCGACCTGCTCGACCACGCCGAGATGTGGGGTCCGATCACCGAGGTGATCGACGAGTTGCAGGCCATGCCCAGTTCGCTCCCGGTGAAGCGGGAACTGGCCCACTCGGCCTGGGTGACGATCCAGATCGGGTGCAACAACACCTGCACCTTCTGCATCGTCCCGGCTGTGCGGGGGGTGGAGATCTCCCGGCGCCCCGGTGAGATCCTGTCCGAGGTCCGCTCGCTCGCCGCCGACGGAGTGGTGGAGGTGACGTTGCTCGGCCAGAACGTCGACACCTACGGCCGGGATCTGGCCATCGAGGGCAAGCGCCGCCCGATTTTCGGCGACCTGCTCCGCCAGGTGGGCGAGATCGAGGGGATCCGCCGGGTTCGGTTCACCAGTCCCCACCCCAACGACTTCACCGAGGACGTTGCCGTCGCCATGGCCGAGACCGAGGCGGTGTGTGAGCACCTCCACTTTCCGCTCCAGAGCGGGTCCGACCGGATGCTGGCGGCCATGCACCGTGGCTACACCCGCAAGAAGTTCGAGGATCGGCTGGCGATGGCCCGGGCGACGGTGCCGGGTCTGGCGGTGTCCACCGATGTGATCGTCGGGTTCCCGGGAGAGACCGACGAGGACTTCGCGCGGACCCTGGAGGTGATCGAAGCCGGCCGCTTCGACCAGGCGTTCATGTTCATCTTCTCGCCTCGCCCCGGCACCGCCGCCGGGGAGATGACCGACCGTTTCGTCGATCCCGATGTCATCTCGGAGCGTTTCAACCGCCTCGCCCTCCTCCAGAACCGGATCTCGGGGGAGCGTCACCGCGCCCAGATCGGGTCCCGCTGCGAGGTGCTCTCCGAGGGCCCCTCCAAGAAGAACCCGTTGGTGGCCACCGCCCGCACCCGCACCGGCATGGTGGTCCACGTAGACGGTGTGATCCCGTGCGGAACCTTCCTCGATGTCGAGATCGTCGATGCCGCCCAGCACCATCTCGTCGGGAGACCGATCTGAGCTTCCTCGGGGCCATCGTCGGGCCCACCGGATCGGGCAAGAGTGCGGTCGCCCTGCGCATCGCCCGCCGGATCGGGGCCGAGATCGTCTCGGTCGACTCGATGCAGGTGTACCGGGGGATGGACATCGGCACAGCCAAGCCCACTGCGGCCGAACAGTCCCAGATCCGCCACCACATGATCGACCTGGTCGAACCGGAGGAGGAGTATTCGGCGGCACGGTTCCAGGAGGAGGCCCGCCGGGTGCTCGCCGCCGCCACCACCCCGCTCCTGCTGGTGGGGGGCAGCGGTCTCCACTTTCGGGCAGTGGTCGACCCGCTCGAGTTCGAGCACACCGATCCGGCGGTCAGAGCCGAGGTCGAGTCTCTCTCCGACGACGCCCTCCGGGACGAACTGCGTCAGGCCGACCCCGACGTCGACCGGGTCCTCGACATGGCCAATCGGCGCCGGTTGGTGCGAGCGGTCGAGGTCCTCCGGCTCACTGCCCGCACCCCCTCGCGGCGGGCGGCATCCCCGGTGCGAGCTGCACTCGACGACTACCAGCCACTGGTGCCGGTGCGGGTGGTGGGGATCGACCCCGGCCCGGACCTGGCGGCCCGTGTCACCGAGCGGGTGGCCCGGATGTGGGAGGCGGGCCTGGTGGAGGAGGTTTCCGGGCTGCGGGGCCGGTTGGGGAGAACCGCCGCCGGTGCGGTCGGGTATCGCCAGGTGCTCGACATGCTGGAGGGAGAGGGGAGCGAGGTCGAGACCCGGGAGCGGGTGGTCGGCGCCACCATGGCTCTGGCCAAACGCCAGCGCACCTGGTTCCGGCGCGACCCCCGCATCGTCTGGCAGCCGTGGAGCGACGACGAGGTGACACTGGCGGGTTCGATCCTGGAAGAATGGGCGCTGTGACGCGATTCCTCAAGATGCAGGGCTTGGGCAACGACTTCGTCGTGGTGGAAGGTGCGGTCGAGATCGATCCGGCCCGGGTGGAGGCGATGTGTGATCGGCGGTTCGGGATCGGGGCCGACGGGGTGCTGCGGGTGACCGCGACCGGCGGCCTGGTGCGGATGGAGTACTGGAACGCCGACGGGTCCGAAGCCGAGATGTGCGGAAACGGGCTGCGGTGTGTGGCCCGCTTCGCCCTCGACCGGGGTATGAGCCCGACCTCGGAATTCGACGTGCTCACCCCGGTGGGCAAACGCCGGGTCCGGGTGAACGTCGACGGGTCGGTGGTGGCCGAACTCGGTCCGGTCGTAGTGGGCGAGGATCATTCGATCGAGGGGTTCGTGTTCCATGCCGCCACGGTCGGCAACCCGCACGCGGTGGCACTGGTCGACGACCCGGAGACGATCGACGTCGCCGCGGTCGGCGCCCGGGTGGGGACCGACCTGTCCCGTTTCCCTGAGGGCGCCAATGTCGAGTTCGTGCGGGCGGTAGCCCCCGACCGCATCGAGATGCGGGTGTGGGAGCGGGGGGTGGGCGAGACTCTGGCCTGTGGCACCGGGATCGTGGTGGCCGCCGCCGTCGCCCGGGCCACCGGGGCCATCGACCAGACCACCGATCGGGTGGAGGTGATGGTGCCGGGAGGCGAGGCGATCGCCCGGCTCATCGACGGCACCTGGTGGCTGGAGGGGCCCGCCACCTACGTGTTCGAGGGAATCTGGCCGGGCTGAGCCGGCTCAGCGGATCTTGCGGAAGACCGAGACGACCTTGCCGAGGATCTGCACCCCGTCGGTGAAGACCATCGGCTCGTAGTTGGGGTTCTCGCTGTGGAGCACCACGGTGCTGCCCCGTCGCTCGAACCGCTTGACGGTGGCCTCTTCGCCGTCGATCAGTGCTGCCACGATCTCGCCCTGGGAGGCGTCGGGCTGGCTGCGCACCACCACGTGGTCGCCGTCGAGGATGCCGGCTTCGATCATCGAATCGCCCTTGACGGTGAGCATGAACACCGGGCCGGTGCCGACCAGTTCGGTAGGGAGCGGCATGACCTCTTCCAGATCCTCGGTGGCGAGGATCGGGCGCCCGGCGGCGATCCGGCCCAGCAACGGGACGTCGCGGATGTCGCGGCTCTCGGGCGGGGCGGGGCGGGTGGCGACCGGAGCGGGTTCGAGGATCTCGATGGCACGCGGTTTGGTGGGGTCCTTGCGAATGGCGCCGGCCTTGACGAGTGCGGCCAGATGGCTGTGGATGGTGGAGGGGGAGGAGAGCCCGACCGCCTCGCCGATCTCGCGCACCGTGGGCGGATAGCCCCGCTCGGTCACGGTGAGCCGGATGTAGTCGAGCACCTGACGCTGTCGATCGGTCAGCAACCCGGTCGTGGTCTCGCCTGGTCCGCCTGTTCCGCCGCTGGTCTGTGTGGTCATGGTCTCGACGTCCTTCCCTCGATCGCCGCTGTGGCGGCACCCGTACCTTACTTGTTTCGACTTCGCGATCCAAACATGTGTTCGACTTGACAATCGAACAGACGTTCGTCATACTACCGAACAGATGTTCGACGATCAAGCATTTCCGACCACATCACCGCAACTGTCGGTGTCGATCTCCGGGGCCGTGGGCGACGGATCGAAATCTGTCGTACCCGTTCGATACGGTGCCCGGGTGCCGGACCCAGCCGGGTTCTCGAGAGGAGTGAGTCACATGAAACCGAACGCCCAACTCCTGCCTGTCAGGCTGTTGTTCCTCCTCCTGGCGTTGGTGGCGGTGCTGCTCCTCTCGAGCACCCGGGTCTCGGCCGGCGAACCACTCGTCACCGCCGAATACACCGTCGTGACCGGCGACACCCTCTGGGAGATCGCCGCCACCGTCACCGACCCGGGCGAGAGCATCCGCCGGACCATCGACACCGTGCGGGAGCTCAACAGGCTCGATTCGTCGATGTTGCTGCCCGGCCAGAAACTCCTGCTTCCCGCCGGCTGAGGCCGATTCGGTGACCCCCGATCGGGTGACCCGATCCGATCAACCAAACGGCGACGGGCCGGGTACCGTACGGTTCGCCATGCAATGTCCTCTCTGCCAGGCGGCAGACACCCGGGTGATCGACAGCCGACCGGTCGATTCGAACAGCGCCATCCGTCGCCGGCGCCTGTGTGTGGCGTGTGATCATCGTTTCACCACCTACGAGCGCTCGAACCCGGTGACGATGGTGCGCAAGCGCAGCGGAAGGCTGGAGGCTTTCCAGCCCGACAAACTCCGCACCGGCCTCTCCTCCGCCCTGGCCGGCCGCCCGGTGGTGGAGGGTTCGATCGACCTGCTGGTCGAAAGGATCGAATCCGAGGTGGTGACGCTGGGACCGGTGGTCTCCTCCGACGTGATCGGCCGCCTCGTCCTCGACCAACTCCGCCAACTCGACGAAGTCGCCTACCTCCGCTTCGCCTCGGTCTACAAGTCCTTCAACGCCGGCAGCGACTTCGAACGCGAACT
>DAIOGO010000066.1:0-14483 GCA_036745195.1 Actinomycetota bacterium
GGAGGGCCGCCACCTGACCGGGAGCGGCGCCCGCCACCGCGGCAGCCGGGGCGTCCAGATCGAGGGCGACCTCGGAGATGGTCCCCACGATCGGCGCCGGCATGGCGGCGGCCGGATTGTCGGGCCAGATCTCGCCCTCGACGCCGATCACCACCAACACCTCGCCGACCTCCACGATCTCGCCTTCCGCCCCGCCATGGAACAACACCACTCCGGCGTAGGGGCTGGGGATCTCGACGATGGCCTTGTCGGTCTCGACCTCGACCACCGGTTGGTCCATCGCAACCGATCCGCCCACCGGGATCAGCCATCGAACGATCTCCGCTTCGGCCAACCCCTCACCGATATCGGGCAACCTGAATACCTGGGCCATGACCCCTCACACTCCTCTGCCGGCCGGCATCGTCAAACCTCCAGAGTCCGCTCGACTGCGTGCATCACCCGTTCCACCGAGGGCAGGTACAGGTGCTCGCCCCGCTTCAGGGGGAAAACGGTATCCCACCCGGTGACCCGCTGGATCGGAGCCTGGAGTTGGTAGAGGGCCCGCTCCTGGATCGACGCCACGATCTCGGCGGCGAACCCGGCGGTGCGGGGGGCCTCGGTCACCACCACCGCCCTCCCGGTTTTGGAAACGGACTCGACCAGGGTCTCGACATCGAGCGGAACGAGGGTGCGCAGATCGATCACCTCGGCCGAAACTCCCTCGGCGGCGAGCCGCTCGGCCGCCTCCCTGGTCTCCTTCATCATCGCCCCGTAGGAGATGAGGGTGACATCGGTGCCCGACCGCTCGACCTTGGCCTCACCGATCGGGGTCAGGTAGAGACCCTCGTCCACCTCTTCCTTGACGGCCCGATACAGCCGGATCGGTTCGAGGAAGATGACCGGGTCAGGATCCTCGATGGCGGCCAGCAGCAGTCCTTTGGCGTCGGAGGGCCGGGAGGGGACGACCACTTTCAGCCCGGGGGTGTGGGCGTAGATCGCCTCGGCCGATTCGGAATGGTGTTCGGCGGCGCCGATCCCGCCCCCGTAGGGGATCCGGATCACCAGCGGCGCCACGAATCGACCCCGCGACCGATGCCGGATGCGGGCGATGTGGTTGATGACCTGGTCGAAGGCGGGGTAGGAGAACCCCATGAACTGCATCTCCAGCACCGGGCGCATCCCGCCGACTGCCAGCCCGAATCCGACCCCGGCGATGCCCGACTCGGCCACCGGGGTGTCGATGACCCGGTCCTCGCCGTACTTGGCGATCAACCCGTCGGTGATCCGGAAGACCCCGCCGGTTCGGCCGACGTCCTCTCCCATCACCAACACGTCCCGCCACTCCCCCAGCGCCAGGTCGAGCGCCTGGTTGAGGGCCTGGGCGATGGTGAGCGAGGTCATGAGGACTCCTCCGCCTGGCGCTTCTGTTCCGCCAGGTGGTGCGGCACCTCGGCGAACATGTAGCCGAAGACGTCGTCGGTGGTGATGGCGGACAGACCTTCAGCCAGCGACACCGCCCGCTCGATCTCGCGGGTGGCGCGCTCCTCGACGTCGGTCTGGGTGCGCTCCTCCCACCGACCCCACTCGGACAGATACACGCGGACCCGTTCGATCGGGTCGCGCCCCGACCAGTCTGCCGCCTCACCCGAATCCCGATAACGACCGGGGTCGTCGGCGGTGGTGTGGGGACCGACCCGGTAGGTCACCGCCTCGATGAGGGTGGGACCACCTCCTGCCCTCGCCCTGTCCACCGCCTCTTTGGTGGCCTGATACACCGCCATGAGATCGTTGCCATCCACCTGCACCCCGGGCATGCCGTAGGCGACCGCCTTCTGGGCGATCGTCTCGGAGGCGGTCTGGGATGAACGCGGCATCGAGATCGCCCATCCGTTGTTCTGGCAGAAGAAGACACAACCCACCCCGAACACGGCGGCGAAGTTCATCGCCTCGTGGAAGTCGCCTTCGGAGGTGGCACCGTCGCCGAAGTAGGTGAGGGCGATCCGACCCGAGCCGTGGATCTTCTCGGCCCACGCCAACCCGACCGCGTGGACCATGTGCCCGCCCACCGTGATCGACGGTGGCATGACGTTGACGTGCTCGGGCGGGCGCCCACCCCGTTCGTCCCCGGTCCGTCCGGCGAACAACAACTCCATCGGATAACCCTGCATCCACATGGCGGCGGCATCGCGATAGGTGCCTACCACCCAGTCGTCGGGTTCGAGGGCGGCGGCGCTGCCCACCTGGGCCGCCTCCTGTCCCTCGAAGGGGGCGTAGGTGGCCAGTCGCCCCTGTTTCTGGAGGGCGGTCGACTTGCGGTCGTAGGTCCGGGCAAAGACCATCGCCTTGTAGAGACGGAGGGTGATGTCCAGGTCGAAGGGGGCTTCGCCGGCGAGGTCACCGGACGGGGTGAGAATCTGACGCACGGGCCGGAGGCTAGTGGGCGCTCACACCTCGGCGGACGAGGCGTCCAGCAGCAGTTCGAGTTCCTCCACGGTCATCAGCACTTCCCGCGCCTTGGAGCCCTGGGATGGTCCGACCACCCCCCGGTTCTCGAGGATGTCCATCACCCGGCCGGCCCGGGCGAACCCGATCCGCAGCTTGCGCTGGAGCATCGACGTCGAGCCGAGTTGAGAGCGCACGATGAGTTCCATCGCCTGGCGGACGACCATCTCCTCTTCGTCGTCCTCGGTCTCGAGGGCGGTCTGGGTGGCCACCACGTCGATCACGGCCTGGTCCTCGTATTTGACTTCGCGCTGGGCCTTGACCCAGTCGACGACGGCGTGGATCTCCTCCTCCCGCACCCACGAACCCTGGATCCGCTGCGGACGCGGCTCTTTGGCGGTGATCACCAGCATGTCGCCCATTCCCACCAGTTTGTCGGCGCCGGCGGTGTCGATGATGACCCGGCTGTCGGTCTGCGAGGCCACGCTGAACGCAAGCCGCGACGGGATGTTGGCCTTGATCACCCCGGTGATGACGTTGACCGACGGACGCTGGGTGGCCAACACCAGGTGGATGCCGACCGCCCGGGCCATCTGGGCGATTCGGACGATCGAGTCCTCCACCTCCCGGCCCGACACCATCATCAGATCGTTCAACTCGTCGACGATGATCACGATGTAGGGGAACCGATCGAACCCCTCGGGGTCGAGACCTCCCGCCTCCAGCTTCTCGCGATATCCGCCGATGTCGCGCACCTTGGCGTCGGCGAGCAGGTCGTAACGCCGGTCCATCTCGGCCACCGCCCACTTCAGCGTCTCGTTCGCCTTCTTGGGATTGGTGATGACCCGGGTGAGCAGGTGGGGCACCCCGTTGTACTGGCCGAGCTCGACCCGCTTGGGGTCGACCATGATCAGCCGCACGTCGTCGGGGGTCGTCCGCATCAACAGTGACGTCACGATCGAGTTGATGCACGAGCTCTTCCCTGCCCCGGTGGCGCCGGCGATGAGGACGTGGGGCAGTTCGCTCAGGTTCAACAACTTGGCCCGCCCATTGATGTCCATCCCCAGACCAACCGTCAACGGATGGGTCTCCTTGGCCGCCTCCGAGCTGCGGAGGATGTCGCCCAGACTGACCAGGCGCCGCTTCTTGTTGGGGACTTCGACGCCGATGGCGCTCTTGCCGGGGATGGGAACCAGCAACCGGACATCGGGGGTGGCGAGGGCGTAGGCGATGTCGTGGCTCAGGTTCGAGATCCGGTTGACCTTGACCCCGGGAGCCAGTTCCACCTCGTAACGGGTGACGGTCGGACCGGGGACGATGGCGCTGAGGGTGGCGTCCACCCCGTGCTGGCGCAGCGTCTCGGAGAGCTCGGCCGCGGTCTGCTCCAGGCTCCGGCGATTGGTCTCCTCCCCTCCCCCGATGCCGAGGATGTCGAGCGGCGGCAGGTGGTAGCCGGCGCCGGTCGGCAGCGGGGGAACCGTCACCACCGGTTTGGCCGGTTTGGGACGGGGAGCCTTGGCCGGTTTGTCCGCCTTGGCAGGCTGAGCGGGTTTCAACGCCGCGTGGCGGGCACGAGACGCCCGATCGGCTGGAGCCGGCCGGGTCGCCTCCCGGCCGGTGGGGGTGCGGGCGCTGCGGGCCATCGCCCGCATGCCCTTGAAGATCTCTCCGGCCGCAACCACGAGTTCTCGGGCCGAGGCCCGGGTGATCACCATCAGGCCGGCGCAGATCACCGCCGCCAGGACCACGAACGCTCCCCAGGTTCCCAGCATGCGCCGGAGCGGGAAGGCGAGCAACGAACCGACCGCTCCCCCGCGTTGTTTGATCAACTCGATGTTCCCGGCCAGGTACACCGCGCCGGTGAGCAGATGAAACAGGGCGAGCGATCCGATGAAGACAGCCAGTGAGCCCGACGCCAGCCGGCCCGGCCCGTCGGAGCGCCGCCCCAGGGCGGTCACCAGACCCACCCCCACCAGCAGCGGGGGGAGGGCGAAGGCCCACAAACCGAACAGCAGGCGCAGACCGGAGTCGAGGAATTCGCCGACCGGTCCTGCCTGGCCGAAGAAGGCGAGGACGAGGATGATGGCGACGACCACCATGATCAGGCCCCAGACGTCGTCGGCCTGGCGCCCGATGCGCTCTCTCAGGAAGTCCCGCACCCCGGCCAGCGTGCCGATCGGCGAGATCTTGGCCCGGGTGGCCGTCCGTGAACGGGAGCCACTCGGTTTCTTCTTGTTCGACACCCGCGTCCGCCCGTTTTGCCCACGGCGGGCCGGTGTCTTTGTCGGCATGTAGGAGGGACGGTACACCCAGGTCCGGCCAAGGATCAAGGACCAGAATCCTGGAGGCGTTCCCGGCTCTACCTCAGAGGTCGAGAATCACCGGGAGGATCACCGGCTTGCGCGAAGTCTCGGCCCGGATCACGGTGGCGGCGGCCTGCCGCACCACCTGTTGCATGGCGGCGTTGTCGTACCCGCCGTTGCCAGCCCGGTCCTGGACGGCCTTGCGAACCGCATCGGCCGCCTTGCCCAGCACCACGTCTGGCTCGTCCATCAACCCGTGGCTGTCGAGGCTGGGACCGAAGACGATTTCGCCCGACTGATGGTTCACCGCCACCGTCACCACCACCACCCCCTCGTCGGCCAGGTGACCGCGGTCGCGGAGGACCGCCCGCTTGACGTCGCCGAAGCTCGACCCGTCCAGGTAGACGTATCCGGCCTCGACGGCCCGGCGCTCGGTGCGGGTGACCGGCCCGTCGATGATCACCGCGTCCCCGTCCTCCAGCACATCGACCCACGGGACCCCCATCACCCTGGCCAGACCGGCGTGGGCGTGGAGGTGGCGGTATTCGCCGTGGATGGGCACGAAGGCCTTGGGGCGGACCACGTTCAGGAAGGTGAGCAACTCGTCGCGGTTGGCATGACCGGAGACGTGGACGTGGGCGTTGCGGCCGTGATAGACCTCGGCCCCGCGCCGGATCAACCGGCTGATCACCCGGCTGACCGCCGTCTCGTTGCCGGGGATCGGGGTGGCGGAGAGGAGGATCGTGTCGCCTTCGTCGAGCTTGACGAACTTGTGGCGGTTCTGGGCCATCAGCGACAGGGCGGCGAACGGCTCGCCCTGGCTCCCGGTGGTGATGAGCAGTTGCTTCTCGGGTGGCAGCTTTACCAGTTGTTCGATGTCGAGGACATCCTTGACAGGGATGTGCAGTTTCTTGAGTTCCCTGCCCACGTCGGTGTTGCGCTGCATCGAGCGGCCAAAGAAGGCGACCTTGCGGCCGGAGGCGACCCCGGCGTCGAAGATCTGCTGGACCCGGTGGAGGTGCGAGGAGAAGCAGGCGGCGATCACCCGGCCGGGAGCGTCTCGGATGATGTCTTTGATCGGGTCGGCCAGCGACCGCTCCGACGGCACGAACCCGGGATTCTCGGCGTTGGTCGAATCGGCCAGCAGCAACCTGACACCCTTCTTGCCGAGCCGGGCGAAGGCGGGGAGATCGGTCGGCACCCCGTCGATCGGGGTGGGGTCGAGTTTGAAGTCACCCGAATGGACGACGATCCCTTCGGGTGTGTCGAAGGCCACCGCGCAGGCGTCGGGAACCGAGTGGCTGACCGGGATCATCTGGAACCGGAACGGCCCGTGGTCGATCCACCGTTTGGGCTCGATCGGGCGCAATTCGACGTCGACGCCCAACTCCTCGATGCGTCCCCGGGCGATTTCGAGGGCGAGCTTGGTGCCGTACACCGGGACGTTGATGTCGCGCAGGAAATAGCCCAGTGCGCCGAGGTGGTCTTCGTGGCCGTGGGTGATGAGGACGAAGTCGATGTCCCCTTTCCGTTCCACCAGCCAGCTCCAGTCGGGGAAGACGAGATCCACTCCGAGCATGTCCTCTTCCGGGAACATCAGTCCGACGTCGACCAGGCAGATCCGGCCCTCGATCTCGAAGGCGGCGCAGTTGCGGCCGATCTCACCGAGCCCACCCAGGAAGGTGATGCGGACGCTCATCGGTTGCGCAACGCCGCCAGCGCCTCGGTGATGGCATCGACGGTCTTGGCGCTCGCCTCCACCACCGGGAGGCGAGGCGGGCCGACCGGTCCCCACAGCCGGGACAGGGCGGTGCGGATCGGGGCCGGGTTCGATTCGAGGAAACAGGCCCAGCACAACCCGAGCAGCGCCTGATGGATCTGGCGGGCGGCTTCCAGCTCGTTGCGATTGGCGGCCTTCACCATCTCCGCCACCTCCGGCCCGGCCAGGTGGGAGATCACGGAAACGACCCCCACCGCCCCCACCGCCATCATCGGGAGGGTGTAGGAGTCCTGTCCCGAATAGACGGCCAGCCCCGGGATCGCCCTGACCGTCTCCGAGGTGAAGTCGACGTCCATCACCGCATCCTTGGTGGCCACGATCCGGGGGTGATCGGCCAGGGTGGCGAGGGTGCGGATCTCGACCCGCCGTCCGGTGCGCCCGGGGATGTTGTAGAGCATCACCGGCTTGTCGGTGGTCTCGGCGATCGCCCGGAAGTGGGCGATCAGCCCGGACTGTTCGGGCTTGGAGTAGTAGGGGGTGACGGCCAGGATCCCGTCGACCCCGGCGGCGGTGGCGCGTTCGGTCATCTCCACCGACTCGCGGGTGTCATAGGTGGACGTGCCGGCGACGACCATGGCCTTGTCGCCGACCGCCTCCACCACCGCTTCGAAGAGGGCCACCTTCTCGTCGGCGCGGAGGGTGGGTGATTCGCCGGTGGTCCCTGCCAGCACCAGTCCATCGGAACCGGAGCTGACGAGGTGTTGGGCGAGGCGAACGGCGGTGGCGATGTCGAGAGAGCCGTCGGCTCCGAACGGGGTCACCATGGCAGTGAGGACCTCGCCGAAGGGCCGTCGATCCAGAGAATGCTGCATGTCGGCCCGATGGTACCGCACCCGGGTGCGACCCCGACCGATGCTCGTACCCCCTACGATGCCGCCATGGCCACCACCATCACATTCCTCGGCGCCGCCGGCACGGTGACCGGGAGCAAGTTCCTGGTCGAACACGGCACCTCGAAGGTGCTGATGGACTGCGGGTTGTTCCAGGGTGTCAAGGAACTGCGGGAGCGGAACTGGCGGCGGTTCCCGATCGACCCCGCCGAGATCGACGCGGTGGTCATCTCCCACGCCCACCTCGACCACGTCGGGTATCTCCCATGTCTGGTCCGGGACGGCTTTGCGGGCAAGGTGATCTCGAGTGGGTCCACCGCCGACATGGCCAGGGTGGTGATGGCCGACTCCGGCCGGATCCAGGAAGAGGACGCCGACCGGGCCAACCGGCGCGGCTACACCAAACACGCTCCCGCCCTCCCCCTCTACACCGAGGAGGACGCCGACCGGGCCGCCGACCGCTTCACCCCGATCGGCTGGGACACCCGCACCCCGATCGCCCCCGGAGTGAGCGTCACCCTGCGCCAGGCCGGCCACATCCTCGGTTCGGCCTCGTTCCGCCTCGAGTTCGACGACGGAACCCCCGCCATCATGTCGTCTGGTGACCTGGGACGGCCGTTCCATCCCATCCTCGCCCCGCCCGGGCCCCCGCTGGAGGCGGGGACGGTGCTGATCGAATCCACCTATGGCGACACCGAACACCTCGAGGAGGACGCCTCCGCCGAGTTGGGAGCGGTGGTGCGGGAGACTGCTGCGCGAGGAGGGACGGTGATCATCCCCGCCTTCGCCATCGATCGCACCGAGGTGGTGCTCCACGCCCTCGCCACCCTCGCCGCCGCCGGCACGATTCCCCGTCTGCCGGTGTACGTCGACTCACCGATGGCCCGCTCCGCCCTCGGGTTCTACCTGGACGCCATCAACGCCCGCCACCCCGACATCCGCTCCGACGTGATGGGGCGGCCCGATCTGCTCGATCCCGGCGACCTCCGCATCGTCGAATCGGTCGACGAATCCAAGGCGATCAACTTCGTCGACCCGCCGATGGTCATCATCTCCGCCTCGGGGATGGCAACCGGAGGGAGGGTGCTCCATCACCTCAAACGGTGCCTGCCCGATCCCCGCTCTTCGGTGGTGCTGGTGGGATACCAGGCAGCGGGAACCCGCGGCTCCAACCTGTTGGGCGGCGCCAAAACCCTTCGAATCCATGGCGAAGACGTTCCGGTACGAGCCACGGTCCACTCCGTCCCCGCTTTCTCGGTCCACGCCGACCGGTCTGAGTTGATCGACTGGCTGCGGGCGATGCCCGCCCCGCCGCAACGGATCGTCGCCGTCCACGGCGACCCCGAAGCCGCCGCCTCCCTCGCCGCCGGCATCGAAGGCCTCGCCCCCCAGGTCATCATCCCGACCGACGGCCAAACCCTGGCGGTGTGAGAAACGGCCCCCGACCGGATCAGCCTGGCGCAGGGGCGGGCTTCGGGGCAGGGCTGCCGGCTAAATCGCTTCGGCCAAACTCGCCCTCACGCCAGCGCCCACGATGGCGGGCTCGAGGCTTTCGAGGTCGACGGAGGCATGATCGATCGGAACGAGCCCTTCTTTCGTCCCGCCGTTTCGCTGGGGAACGACGCGCACGGAGTTCACTCCGAACTGCACGCTGACCGAGCGAAGCCCCTTCAAGTAGACACCATAGGATCTGAGCCCGGCAGCGACCACCACTGGCGCAGGACGCGACAACTCAGCCACGGTCGGGGTGGGAACTCCCAGACGTGACACTCGACCCATGTCAAGCACAGAAGAACCGAGCCTTTCATCGGCAGTGCTGTCGTCAAGGGACTCGATCGCACCGTTCATCACCCAGAAGCCATCGACCGTCTGCGAGTAGGAGCACACCCATAACACGCCAAGCCGCCTGGAGACCTCCACAAGACCGATCACGGCACCGTCACCCACCCCAACAACAGTACCGGGGCACCGCAGGAGACCACCTCATCCGCTTCGCCGTCTGCCCCGCGATACAACCGCTGGCTGGATCGCCATGTCCAGACCAAGACTGCAGATCTGACCAGACGTCATGCTGTCACCCTCGAGCGACGTGGGACGCATCACCGCAAGGCCGTCGATCGTCAGTGCACCAACAGGAGCGACGTCCCACCGTGTCGGCGACACTCCAGGCCCAGCAGGCTGTGCACCCAGCGCTGCCGCGAGGTTCAGCGCTACAACAGCGCCGGCGATCGGTACGGATCCCAGCTCGGCTTCACCGTCGACTCTCATGGTCGCAGCACGCCTCAGCGCCATCAGCCGCCTGGGATGCCAACTCGTTCTCGAAGATCGGGATAGGCCTGAAGGACTCGACCCGCAACGCGTTGGCCCAGCGGTTACCCCCAACTCTGGACCCGAGGCCGGTCGTTAGACGTGAACCGCCAGTAGATTCATCTTCATGAATCCTTTCGTGAAAGACGTCGATGCCGCCTCGTTCCAGTCAGAGGTGTTGGACCGATCCCATCAGGTGCCGGTGGTGGTCGACTTCTGGGCGGAATGGTGTGGTCCGTGCAAGGTTCTCGGACCCACCCTGGAACGGGTCGCAGAAGAAGGTGGCGGGAGCTGGGAGCTGGCCAAACTCGACGTCGACGCCAACCAGCAACTGGCCATGCAATTCCAAGTCCAGGGCATCCCCACGGTGATCGCCTTCAAGGACGGACAGCCGGTGGATCAGTTCACCGGGGCGGTGCCCGAGGCCCAGGTCAGAGAGTTCGTCGGAGCACTCGTCCCCAGTCCGCTCGACATGGAGGCGGCCCGGGGAGAGATGTTGTGGGAGCAGGGAGACGACGAGCAGGCCGAAACCGCCTTCCGGTCGGTGCTCGCCACAGATCCCACCCATCAGATCGCTGGGCTGGGACTGGCCGGCATGCTGGTCGAACGAAGCGAGTCGGAGGCGGCGCTGGAAGTGCTGGGCCGGTTGGCTCCCACGCAGGAGGTCAGACAACTGGCCGCCGCCGCCCGTCTCGGCACCACCGAAGATGTCGACGCATTCGCCGGAGCCGACCCATCCGACCCGAACGTGGCCCTCGGCCGGGCCAAGGCTTTGGTCGCCGCCGGGCGCTACGAAGAGGCTCTCGCCGGGTTGTTGTCGGTGGTCGAACTCCGAGATCCGGAACTGTCCGACCAGGCACGGTCGGTGATGGTGGATGTGTTCGAGTTGCTCGGCAACGAAGATCCCCTCACCCACACCTTCCGGCGCAAGCTGGCCAGCGCCCTCTACTGATCGGTCCCCGATGATCGGCGAGATCGGCCGGTGGGCGAGGTACGGTTCTGCCGTCTCGTTCACGAAAGGTACAGCCAGATGGCCAAACAATGGAGCTCACAACCCGAGCTGACAGTCGATCTCGCCAAGACATACAAAGCCAACATCAGCACCAACCATGGCGCTATCGAAGTCGACCTCTACACCGCCGAGGCTCCGCAGACGGTCAACAACTTCGTGTTCTTGGCCCGGGAAGGCTTCTACGACGGCGTCATCTTCCACCGTGTCATCCCCGGGTTCGTGGCCCAGGGTGGCGACCCGACCGGCACCGGCACCGGCGGGCCGGGATACCGCTTCCGCGACGAGTTGGACGGCGATGGACGCTACACCCGCGGCCGGTTGGCGATGGCCAACGCCGGGCCCAACACCAACGGCTCCCAGTTCTTCATCTGCCTCGACAATGTCCGACTCCCCCACAGCTACACGATCTTCGGCGAGGTGACCGGTGGGATGGAGGCGGTGGATTCGATCGCCGCCGTTCCCACCGACCGGGGCGACCGACCGACCGTCGACTGTGTCATCGACACCATCACCATCTCCGAGTCCTGAGGACCGAACCGGGATCGGCTGCAAACCGTTCGCGGTTTCGCTGGCGGTTCTGATCGTCTTTGCGGCGGTGGCCGTCACCCTCGGTCTGATGCTGGCACTGGCCGACGACCCCTCCCCCGCAGCCGAACGGATCGGGCTGGCGTTGTATGTGGCGGGTGCGCCGGTGTCCGGCGTGTTCGCCGCCCTGGTGGGAGAGTTGCCGCTGGCGCCCCTCACCGACGCCATCGTGTGGCTGGTGGCAGCCGGTCTGATCGCCCGCCGTTTCGAAGGGCGCTTGCTCCGGAACCCACTGCTCCTGACGATGGGTGGGGCGCTCGTGTTCGGGGCGCTCGTCTCGCAGGCGATCGAACGGGTGTAGTCGACCGGGGTCGGATCAGCTGATCGATCCCCACCGAGACACCGGGCAGTTGCTCGATCCGGCTCAGGGCCAGCAAGACCCCGGGCATGAACGAGCTGCGGTCGGTGCTGTCGTGACGGATCGAGAGAACCTCGCCGTCGTTGCCGAACAGCACCTCCTGGTGGGCGAGGAGCCCGGGAAGACGCACCGAATGGACCGAGACACCTTCCACGGTCGCCCCCCGGGCGCCGGGATGGCTCTCGGCCGAATTCACCGCCCGCCGCTGGGTCATCGAGCGGCCGATCCGTTCGGCGGTGTTGACGGCCGTGCCCGACGGGGCATCCGCCTTGCGGTCGTGATGGAGTTCGATGACCTCCGCCGCCGAGAAGTGGGGAGCGGCCGCCTCGGCAAAACGCATCATCAACACCGCCCCGATCGAGAAGTTGGGGACGATGAGACAGTTGGGCGGCCCGTCACCCCACAGCGCCCTCACCTGGTCCAACCGGCCGGCGTCGAAACCGGAGGTGCCGACCACCGCGTGCAACCCCATCGACCGCCAGGTGGCCAGGTTGGCCATCACCACCGCCGGATGGGTGAACTCGACCACCGCTCCGGCACCGGCCAGCACCGCCGGGTCGGCCGAGATGGTCGAGCCCGCCACCTCCATTCCCTCGCACTGAGGGTCGAACAAACCGCCGAGAGAGAACCCGCTCGCATGGGCGATGGTCTCGGCCACCAGCCTTCCCATCCGTCCACCTGCACCTGAGACCCCGACAATCACAACCACTCCTCCGCCGAATCCTCCGGGAACGGGCCCACCACCGAGATCACCTTGGGGACGGTGAGGATCTCGCCGGCGACCGAGAGCACCTCATCCCCGGTGACCGCATCGATCCGGGCAATCCGTTCGTCGATCGACATGTGCGGGGCCCCCACCATCTCGTCGCGGCCGAGTCGCACCATCCGTGAGTTGGCATCTTCCATCGCCAGCGCCAGCGAACCGCGCATCGAGCCCTTGGCCCGATCCAACTCGGCCCGGGTGATCCCCTTCTTGACCACGTGCTGGATCTCCTTTTCGATCAGACCGATCACCTGCTTGGCGTTCCCGGGGGTGGTGGCGGCATAGACACCCCAGGCCCCGGCATCGGCAAAGGCGATCCGAAACGAACTGACCGAGTAGGCCAGTCCCTTCTCCTCCCGGATCGTGGTGAAGAGCCGTGACGACATCCCTCCACCGAGGACAACATTGAGCACCTCGAACGGCCACTTGCGGGGGTCGGCCCGCTGAAAGCCGACTCCGCCCACGACGAGGTGGGCCTGTTCGATCGGCTTGGTGAGAACGGTGGCCCGGGCCTCACCGCCGATCGGTCCGTGGTCGTGGTCGGCGGGTTGCCCATCCCATTCCCCGAACAGGTCTCCCACCAGCTTGACGGCGACATCGTGCTCGATCGACCCGGCCAGGGCGATCACGGTGGATCGGGCGCCGTATCGTCGCGACCAGTAACCCGAGATGTCCTTGGGCTTCATCGCCCGCAGCGACTCGCGGGTTCCCAGGATGGGCCGCTCGAGCGGGTGGCCGGTGAACACCAGTCCGGTGAAACGCTCGAACGCCCGATCGGCGGGATCGTCCTCCGCCTCGTTGATCTCCTCCACCACCACCTGGCGCTCCGAGTCGATCTCCTTCTTGCGAAACGCTGGGCGCTGCAACATCTCGGCCAGGATCTCTACGCCGTCGGCCAGGTCCGTGTCGAGCAGCCTCGCCCAGAAGCAGGTGTGGTCCTTGGAGGTGAAAGCGTTGGCTTCTGCCCCCATGCTGTCGAACCGCTCCGAGATCTCGCGGGAGCTGAGCTTGGCCGATCCCTTGAATAGGAGATGTTCGAGGAAATGCGACGCCCCCGCCTCGTTGGGGAGCTCGTCACGGGTGCCGGTGTCCACCCAGGCCCCGATCGCCACCGATCGGATCCCAGGCATCGTCTCGGTGATGATGCGGAGCCCGTTGGGAAGGGTCGTGAGGTCGTAATGCATGTGCCGGCAATGGTACGACCCGGTCGTGGCCTACGCTGATGCGATGAAGAAGTCGGGATGGGTGGCGCTCGGGATGGCCGTGGCAGTGGCGCTGACCGTCGTCGTCCTGGCCGCCTACGGGGTGGGGCGGGGGGTGCGGGCGGCCGCCGACACCGCCGATGACCTGGCGGGCGTCAGGGAGGAGATCCTCGGACAAGGAGAGTTCACCGAGGTCGGCAGGGTCACGGTTCAGAGCATCCGGGCCCTTTCCGAGTTGAGCACGGTGGAGATGGTCGAGTACACCACCATCGAGAAGGGCGACGATCGGGGATGGCTCAACTGGGCCACCGGCGACCGGATCGCCATGTTCGCGGTGGCCCGCATCGAGGCGGGGATCGACCTGGCCTTGCTCGAGGAGGATGACATCGACGCCGACCAGGAGACCGGAAAGGTTCGGCTCAAACTGCCGCCCGCCCAGATCACCAATGTGGCCGTCGACAACGAGGCGACGTCGGTCTTCGACCGGGACACCGGCGTGTTCACCAAGGGCGATCCTGACCTGGAACGGGCCGCCCGGCTGGCAGCCGAAGAGATCCTGGTCGTCCAGGCCGAGGAGCAAGGCATCCTCCAGATGGCCGAGGACCGAGCCGTGCTGGTATTGACCGACCTGCTCCGCGGCCTCGGCTACACCGACATCGAGGTGGTCGTCGCGAGCTGAGTCCTGGGCGGAGGTCGCGGCATACGCGACGGCGCCCAGGACGCGTCAGAACACCGTCGGGCCGTGCCCCCCTCCCGGCTTCGCCGGACTCCCCCCAACGTCGCTTCGCTCCTGGGGGGAGAGACAGAACCGATCCCCGGTCTCTCGTGCAATCATCATTGGGGGGTGCCGGGGGGTCATCCCCCTGCAATCATCATTGGGGGGTGCCGGGGGGTCATCCCCCTGCAATCATCATTGGGG
>DAIOGO010000067.1:0-14463 GCA_036745195.1 Actinomycetota bacterium
GCCATCGCCGACTGGCCGTTGCTCAACGCCCTGGTCAACACCGCCTCGGGGGCCACCTGGGTCTCGATCCACCACGGCGGCGGGGTGGGGATGGGTCGCTCGATCCACGCCGGTCAGGTGAGCCTGGCCGACGGCACCGATCTGGCCGCCGAGAAGCTGGAGCGGGTGCTCACCTGCGACCCGGGGATGGGCGTCATCCGCCACGTGGACGCCGGATACGAGATCGCCGATCGGGTGGCATCGGAACGTGGCGTCCGTATCCCGATGAGGGAGGGATGATGGTTCCCGCTGCCATCATGACAACACTTTCGGTATGATGACGACATCATGTTGCGAACCCAGATCCAACTGACCGATGACCAGATGAGACGCCTCAAAACCCAGGCTCGCCGCGAAGGTGTTTCGGTGGCGGCCTTGATCCGGCGCGGCATCGACCAGGTGTTGGAGCCGGATGGACGGGACCGCAAGATCCAGCGTGCCCTCAGGGCGGTCGGCCGCTATCGCCACGACCCGGCGACTGATGTATCGGCCCGGCATGACGATTATCTGGTGGGGGCCTTCGAGGCGTGATCCTCGTCGACACCTCCGCCTGGTTCGCCTTGATGTCACGAACCGACCAGAACCACGAAAGTGCCCGAACGACCCTGGAGCGACACCTCGACGATGACCTGTTGACGCACAATTACGTGATCGTCGAAACGCTCGCTTTGGTCCGCAGCCGGCTCGGTTGGCAGGCATCGGTCGATTTCGAGGATGATCTTCTGCCCATCGCCAAGGTGGATTGGATCGACGAATCGACCCATCGGGTGGCCTATGCGGCGTACTCCGCCGGGGAGAGACGAGGTGTCTCGCTCGTTGATTTCGTTTCCTTCGAGGTCGCCCGACGGTGGGCGGTCGAGGCGGTGTTCACCTACGACGGCGACTTCGAGCGGGCTGGATACAGGATCGTCGGGTGAGCGTCCTCCCCATCACCCCCATCGGCCACCCGATCCTCCGCACTCCGACCACGCCGGTCCCGGTCGAGCTGATCGGGTCGGAAGAGATCCAGCGCCTGATCGACGACATGATCGACACGATGCGTGAGGCGGCGGGGGCTGGGATCGCCGCCAACCAGGTCTACGCCCCCTGGCAGATCACCACGATCGAAGTCACCTCCAACCGCCGCTACCCGTACAAACCACCGATCCCGCTCACGATCTGCATCAACCCGACCTGGCGGGCGCTTGACGACGAGATGGTGGTCATCAACGAGGGCTGTCTCTCGGTTCCGCTTCGAGGCGACCTCCAGCGGCATGTCAACATCGAGGTGTCCTACTTCGATCGCGCCGGGGTGGAGCAGGTCCAGGTCAAGCGCGGTCTCACTGCCGGGACGTTCCAGCACGAGATCGACCACCTCGATGGGACGTTGATCGTCGACCGGATCGACCCCCGGACACTGGCCACATGGGAGCAGTTCGAAACCCACCAGCGGGAGGCTTTCGTGGAACGCATCACCGCCTTCGTCGAGCGGGTCGGCTCGTGATCGACTGGTGGTGCGAACAGGCCTGGCTGGGGGGGGACGCCGCCGTCGACGCGGTGCTGATCCGAACCGACGACGGGGTGATCAGGGCGGTCGAGGCCGGGGCCACCGAGCCGATCGGTGCCCGCCGGCTGAACGGCGTGACCTTTCCCGGGTTCGCCAACGGTCACAGTCACGCCTTCCACCGCCTGCTGCGCGGGACCACCCACACCAGTGGAGGATCCTTCTGGACCTGGCGCGAGCAGATGTACCAGGCGGCCACAACCCTCGATCCGGACGGCTATCACGAACTGGCGGTGACGGTGTATCGCGAGATGCTGGCGGCCGGATACACCGTGGTGGGGGAGTTCCACTACCTCCACAACGACCCGTCCGGAGCGGCCTACGCCGACCCCAACGCCATGGGTCAGGCCCTGCTGGAGGCGGCCAGGGTGGCCGGGATCAGGATCACCCTGCTCGACACCCTCTACCTCCACGGCGGCCTCGACGGCGGCTACCTTCCGCTCGAACCGGTGCAGCACCGCTTCTCGGACGGAAGCGCGGAGTCGTGGGCGGAACGGGTGATGGAACTGGCGCCGGGGACCGGCGCAAGGGTCGGGGCCGCCATCCATTCCGTGCGGGCGGTCGACCCGCGTTCGGCAGGTATCGCCGCCAAGCTGGCCGCCGCCAACCGGATGCCGCTCCACGCTCATGTCTCCGAGCAACCGGCCGAGAACGCCGCCTGTATCGATGTCTATGGCGCCACCCCCACCCAGCTCCTCGCCGGAGCCGGGGTCATCGGGGATCGGTTCACGGCCGTCCACGCCACCCACCTGACCGGCGGGGACATCGAACTCCTCGCCGGCGGCTTCGCCTGTTTCTGTCCCACCACCGAGCGCGACCTGGCCGACGGGATCGGTCCGTCGCCAGAGCTGGCAGCGGCTGGGGCCCGACTCACGATCGGGAGCGATTCCCAGGCGGTGATCGATCCGCTCGAAGAGATGCGGGCGATCGAGCATCACCAGCGGCTCGGCACCCTGCGCCGGGGCAACCACACGGTGGGTGACCTGCTGGTGGCCGGGACGGCCGACGGGTATCGCAGCCTGGGTTGGCCCGAGGGTGGACGACTGGAAGCCGGCGCCCTCGCCGACTTCGTGACGATCGACTTCGGCTCGCCCCGACTGGCGGGGATCGCGCCGGAGCACCGGGCGGCGGCGGCGGTGTTCTCCGCATCCGCCGCCGACATCACCTCGGTGGTGGTCGCCGGTCGGACCGTGTCCTGACCACTTCTCAGCCCCCTCTCAGGTAATACCCAGACACCCTTCACCTCCCGGCGAGATGCTGGTCGGCAGCAGACCAAAGGAGGAAGACATGTGGTTGTTCGATCGCCGTGGCCCGGGCACTGGAATGGGGCCAGACTTCATCGACAGGGGTTTCGGGTTCCACCCTGTGTGGGGAGCTCTCTCGGTCCTCGTCCTCGCCTCGCTGGTGGGCCTGGCCGTCTGGCTGATCATGCGGGGACGCTCCGCCTCCACCTCCGACCCGCTCCGTCAGGCAGCCGCCCGCTATGCGGCAGGGAAGATCGACCTCGCCGAGTTTCAGCGAATCGAGCGCACACTGGCGGCAACCACTCCTCCCCCCAACGTCCAACCGGACACTCCACCGGCGCCCGGAACCGCCTGACCGGCGCGCCCTGAATGGCGGCCGTAGGCTGGTCGAATGGCCCTCTCCTCCACCATCGACCACATCGGCCTGCTGGTGACCAACAACCAGGCGCTCGGCGACGGGCGCCTGGGGTTGGTCCGCCACGCCGCCGTCGTGATCGAAGAAGGAGTGGTCACCGCCATCGAACCTGCGGGGACCGTCCAGGCCGACGAGGTCATCGATGCCGGAGGCCGTTGTGTCATACCCGGCTTCGTCGACTCGCACACTCACCTCGTGTTCGCCGGGGATCGGTCCGCAGAGTTCGCCGCCCGGATGGCGGGCACGCCCTACGACGGAGGGGGGATCCGGGTCACCACCGAGGCCACCCGCCAGGCCGGGTTCGACGAACTCGGAGCCTCACTCGCCGCCCGCATCGCCGAGGCACGTCGGGCCGGCATCACCACCCTCGAGATCAAGTCGGGGTACGGGCTCGATGTCGAAACCGAGATCCGGCTGCTGGAGGTGGCCGGTCTCTACACGGAGGAGGTCACCTTTCTGGGGGCGCACCTCACCCCCGCCGAGTTCTCCGAAAGGAGCGACGAGTACCTCGATCTCGTCTGCGGACCGATGCTGGAGGCAGCTGCACCTCTCGCCCGCTGGATCGACGTGTTCTGTGAGACCGGGGCCTTCGACGAGGCCCAGAGCCGGAGAGTGCTGGAGGCGGGCCGGGTGAAGGGGCTGGGACTTCGGGTCCACGGCAACCAACTGGGGGAAGGACCCGGGGTGAGACTCGCCGTCGAGATGGGGGCGGCCTCGGTCGACCACTGCACCTACCTGGCGGCAGCCGACATCGAGGCACTGGCCGGGTCGGACACGGTGGCGACCTGTCTTCCCATCACCGACTTCTCCACCCGCCAGTCCTACCCGCCCGGGCGGGCGCTGATCGACGCCGGGGCGACGGTGGCGCTCGCCACCAACTGCAACCCTGGGTCGAGCTACTCGACCTCGATGAGCCTGGCCATCGCCCTGGCGGTTCGCGAAATGCATCTCACCATCGAGGAGGCGGTTTGGGCAGCCACCGCAGGTGGCGCCGCCGCCCTGCGCCGGACCGATGTCGGACGGCTGAGTCCGGGCTCGCGGGCGGACGCCGTGATCCTCGACGCCCCCAGCTACACCCATCTCGCCTACCGCCCCGGGGTGCCGCTGGTGTGGGAGACGATTCGAGTGGGAGAACGAACGCTGAAAGGCAAACGACCAACGATGAACGATGAACGATGAACGATGAATGAAGAACGAAGAGTGTCGTCGGTCGCCTGGATGTGTTGGCGGGTTTGGATAATCCCGGGTGGGGGTGAGCGAGCCGGAATAGGCTCCGAGGATGTGGCGGCAGGAGTTGGTCGACAAGGTCGAGCGCAGGCACTCCATCCCGGGGATCTCCGCCGTGCTCGGGGAGAAGTTGAAGGGAACCGAACTGGTGACGTTGCTGCTCGACGTCACCCGCCGGAGGGCGGCGGCGGTGACTCCGGCGGATCTCATCGCCCAGCACCAGACGGACCGATTCGTGGCGCCAGGGCAGGTCGATTTCGACCGGCTTCGGCGGGCGGAGGATCTCTCGCTGGCAGCCCTGCCCGATTCGTACCAGCGCCTCGTGCTCGCCCCCCTCGTCCCTCTCGGTACCCATTCGGCGGTCGGCACCACCGACCAGTACCGGGTGGTGAGCACGATCCGCGGCTCCGAAGTGGCAGCCGATCCGACCAACGGGATGGCGCTGGAAGCAGCCGTTCGCAGGCGGGAGCTGCTGGCGGCCGACAGCCGGGCGCCGGACGAGATCCGGCTGGCGACGGTGCAGAGAATCACTCGTGCCCAGTACTTCGGTGGACCTCGTCAATTTGCCCACTTCTCGGTGATGGGGTTCGTCGTCGCAGGACGCGACACCGGCAATCGGGCGTTCGAGATCTCGGCGGCGACTGAACTGTGCGCGATCAGTGTCACTGCGCTCGAGGCCGCCGGGCTGTCCGATCTCCGATTGGAGGTCACTGACCTGCGCAGCGGCGGCCGGATCCTCGAGTCGATCCGGTCCGGCTTCTCGGATCGAGCGCAGGTGGTTGCCGCTCCCGACCGACTGAGCGCCGGCTACTACTACACCGGTCTGGCCGTGAAGGCCCTCGCCCGGGTGGGCGACGAGTGGTGGGATCTGGCCGACGGGGGAACCGTGGATTGGACCCAGCATCTGGTGGGCAGTCGCAAGGAACGCCTCATGATCGGTGGTATCGGCTTGGACCGGTTGTCCCTTGTGCTTGGCTAGCGGAACCTTTGGTTGACATCAACCGATGGTGAGGGACTCGTTCATGCGGTGGGCGTAGAAGTCGAACCACTTCTGGGATGATCCGCTCGACTTGAAGGTGCGGTCCGAGTCGATGAGGAGATAGACCAACTCGCTCACCGTGACACCGGGGTTGCCGGTGATGCGGCGCACGGCTTCGACGATGTGGTCGGCGTACCACAGCGGCCATTCCGGATCGTCGCCGTCGGTGGCGATGAACGCCTGGTGATGGGCCGGTCCGGACTTGGCCAGCACCGCCGCCAGTTCGGCTTCACTCCCCACGCATCGCCTCCTGGATCAGTCGCGACTCCTCCAGCACGAGGGCGAAGAGCGCCTCGACGTGGTCGGGGCGGATTCCCTGGATCTCGGCCTCCTGCCGGATGATGTCGAGCAACTCCCGCTCGCGCTCGGGAGCCCTGACCGGCAGACCCCGGGTCGCCTTGACCCGTCCGATCTCCAGCGACATGTCCTGGCGGCGGGCGAGCAGGCGGACGATCTCGCGGTCGACCAGATCGATGTGGGCCCGCATCCGATTGACGCCCAACCGGAACATGAGGGCGGCCAGTTGATCGCCGTCGAGTTGCAGGGGCCCCTCCGACTTGGCCTCGGCCGGGGACGGGTGGACTTCGACGATCAACCCGTCGGCGCCCACCCCCTGGGCGGCCAGCGCCAGCGGGGTGACCTTGGCGGCTCCGCCCGAGGCGTGGGAGGGATCGACGATCACCGGCAAGTGCGACAACTCCTTGAGGGTGGGAACCGAGCTGATGTCGATCATGTCGGTGGTACCCGATCCGAAGGTCCGGATCCCCCGCTCCACCAACACCACCTGATCGTTCGCCTCCGCCAGCAGGTATTCGGCCGACCACAACCACTCGTCGATGGTGGCCGACGGCCCCCGACGGAGGAGCACCGGTTTGCCCGCTTTCCCGGCCATCCGCAGCAACTCGAAGTTCTGCATGGCGCCGGAGTGGATTTCGATCATGTCGACCTGGTCGGCCACCGCGTTGACGTCGGCCGGTTCGAGCACCTGGGTGACGGTGGGGAGCCCGACCTCTCGCCCTGCCCTGGCCAGCATCACCACCCCTTCGTCGCCCAGACCCCGGAAGGCGTAGGGGGTGGTTCCCATCTTGTAGGCGTTCCCCCGCAGAACCGCGGCCCCCGCCGCCGCCACCATCTCGGCCGCCGCCATCATCTGTGACTCCGACTCGATGGCGCACGGGCCGGCGATCACAGGGAAGGGGTCGTAGCCGATCCGGACCCGTCCCACCTGGACGATCGTCTTGTCGGGCGAACCCTCGGTCCTGGTCGCTTTGCGTTGCATTCTGGCTCCTCGAGTTGTGAAGCCGGCCCGGAAATGAGAAACCCGGAGCCTGGCTCCGGGTTGGCGGTCTTTCTGAGGTCGTTCTCTCAGCGCGTCACGCCATCCCGAGCCGGGGCCCGGTAAAGACGTAGAACGAGAACGAGACGTTGATCACACTGTCACTGTATGCCCACCCGCCGCCCTTGGTCAAGCGAGCCGCTCGGATCCGCACCATCCAGCAAGCTCAGATCGACTCGGAGCGGTCCTCGATCTCCCAGGCGTGGTCGAGGACGTGCCAGGCGATCCGGCGGGCGGCATACCGGGGCGGCCACTTCCTTCCGGCCATCGGCGAGCCGTCGGCGGGCACCCGCAGGGCGGCCGCCATCGCCGCCCGCATCGCTGCCACCGCGGTGGCGTGAGCAGGATCCGGGCTGCTGGGCTTGATCCCGATCGTGCGGGCATAGGCGTGCTCGGCCAGGATTACGTGCTCCAAGACCTTGTCGCGGTCGCGTCCGCCACCCCGGGGGCCTTTGCGCAATTCGGCGGGGGCGTGGGCAACCACATCCGAGAGCACCAGCCACGAAGCCTCCACCAGTTGCCCCAACCGATCGGCTTCCTCCCCATCGGTCGGTCGCAGGTCGCTGGCCGTGATCCGCTCGGGGGCGCCGAACTCCGTCGTCGTCCCGCCCTCGACCGACTCCACGATTTCGAACGTGCTGGCGTCGTCGACCACCGGAGGAATCAGACCGGCCCGTTCCACTACCACCCCGAACCGCGGGAGCGACACCACCAGCGATTCCAGAGCCGATTCGACCGTCTTGCCACTCCGGCACCACCCCGGCCAGTCGATCGCCCAGGCGAACGCCCGCTTGGCGACGTGTTCCTCGGCGACGCGGACGGTCATGGCTCGAGGATAGGTTCGAAGCCGGTCAGCCCACCGGGACCGGGGCCGGGGCGGCGCGCAGGGCGGCGTCGTTCTCGGCCGTCACCAGCGGTTTTCGCGAGAACCAGACGAACAGCCCGAGGGCGGCGATACCGGCGATGAGCCCGGTGGTCTGATTCCAGGTGATGGAGCCGAGGGTGGCGTCGCCGTTGCCGATCCGCATGAAGTCGAGGGTGAAGCGCTGGAAGCCGTACCAGGCGACCCAGAACCAGAACAGTTGTCCGTAGTGCAGGTTGCGTTTGACGACCTGATAGAGCACCAGCATCAGGATGGCTGCCCCGAGCAGGTCGTAAGCGGCCACGTGGTGATAGATCCCGGGGTCGGTGCTCCCCGGGACGGCGCAAAGACCGTCCACCACCGCGCTGGAGCACTCCAACCCGTTGTGCTGGGGGGCCAAGTCGTATCCGGGACGGACCCCGTAGCCCCACGCCACCGTGGTGGCCCGGCCCAGGTGCTCGACGATGGCGAGGTCGCCCACCCGGCCGACGATGGTGCCGAGGGCGAGGCCGAAGGTGGCGGCGTCGAGTGTGGCGAGGATAGGAAGACCGACTTTCCGCATCCGCCAGATCCCGACCAGGATCCCACCGGCAAAGCCGCCCATGATCGAGAAGTTCCCCCTCAGCGGGTTGAGCGCCTCGAGGAACGGGGTCCCGCCCAGCAATGCGGCCGGGGTGGTGAAGTAGCGGGCGCCGAGGATCGACCCCACCAGCGCCCACGACAGGACAGCCTGGAAGGCCTCCCCGCTGAACCCGCGCCGTTCGAGGATCTTGGTGGCGAGCCACCCTCCCGCCAGGAAGCCGAGGGCGGCGAAGACCCCGTGCAGGGAGAACCGGAGCGGACCGGCCTCCCAGATCGGAATCGGCGGGTAGCTGATGGAGGCGAGCACCATGCGACGTTACCCCTTCGACCCGGCTACCACGCCACCCTTCACGGGGTGACCACCGGCTGACCGGCGGCGGCCCAGGCGAGGATTCCCCCGTCCACCTCGTACACCTCTTCGAACCCGAGTTCGGTCATCATCTCGGCGGTGGTGCCACTGCGGTTGCCCGATCGGCAATACAGGACGTAGGGCAGTGTCGGATCGAGTTCGGCGAGACGGTCGCCGAAGTCGGCGGCATAGAAGTCCACGTTGACCGCCCCGGCCAGGTGTCCTTCGGCAAACTCCTCGGGGGTGCGGACATCGAGGACGACCAGTCCGGCCGGCGCCTCCTCGATCACCTCGACGGCCCGGTCGGGGGCCACCTCGGTGACACCGACAGCAGTAGCGGTGGAACCGCCACAAGAAGCCAGGGCGAGACCCAGCGCCAGCAACCAGACGATCCGTGTTTTCATGGTTCATCTCCTTGTATATGCGAAAACTCGCATATGTTAGCGAAACCGTCAGGCAATCAACCGATCCACGGTCAGGGCAGCGAACAGGGCGGTCAGGTACACCGTCGAATAGCCGAACAACACCATTGCTCGCTCCGGCTTGAAGATCACCCTCGCCGTCTCGATCACCAGCCATCCGCTCAGAATGAGGGCTGCCAGCAGGTAGAGCCATCCGGTTCCGGCGGTGGGGACGAGGGCCAGCGAGAACAGCGCCGTCACCATCGAGTAGGTCAGCATCATCCGGGCGGTGTACGGCACTCCCTTGACCACCGGCAACATCGGGATCCCGGCCGAGGCGTAGTCGTCCTTGTAGCGGAGGGCGAGGGCCCAGAAGTGGGGCGGGGTCCAGGCAAAGACGATGGCGAACATCACCCAGGCGGGGAGTTCGAGACCGCCGGTCACCGCCGCCCAACCCACCAGCACCGGGGCGGCCCCGGCGGCGCCGCCGATGACGATGTTCTGGGTGGTGGTGCGCTTGAGCGTCAGCGTGTAGACGAAGACATAGAACAGCAGGGCGGCAGTGGAGAGCAGGGCCGCCAACAGGTTGGCGAAGGCCCACAACCACAGGAAGCCGGCCAGTCCCAGCGCCCACCCAAACCGGCGGGCGTGGATCGGATCGATCTGCTGACGGGCCAGCGGCCGCCGCGAAGTGCGGCGCATGATCTGGTCGATGTCGCGATCGTGATAGTTGTTGAGGGCGTTGGCCCCGCCCGCCGACATCGTGCCACCGATCAACGTCGCCAGCACCAGCCAGGTCCCCGGCCATCCGCTCGCGGCGGCCACCATCGCCGGAACGGTGGTGATGAGGAGGAGCTCGATGATCCGCGGCTTGGTCAGGGCCAAATAAGAGCCGAACGCCGCCCGCCAGCGAGGCACGGGCGCGGCGGCGATCACCGGGGATGACATCGCCGAGAGGTTACCGGTGACCACGACCCAACGAACCGGGCGACGGGTGACGGCCCGATCGACGGGCGCACGGCGATGCCAAGACGTCCCGGCAAGGGCCGCCGGGCCTTCACGAACGAGCGACGGCCGGATTCAGTTGCCGCAGGGGGCGACGTTGTGCCAGTTCGGCACCAGGTCGTTGACCGTTTGGGTACCGGTGGCGCCGTAGGAGAGGGTCAGTTGCCGGTTGCCTATCTCGCCACAAGCGCCGTCCTTCTCCACGTAGTCCCACGATCCGAGCGTGTACTTGTACTCGAGCTGGGTGCCTTCCTTCCCGGTGAGGGTGATGGCCCAGTGGGTCTCATCGACCCTGATGAGCACCACCCCGCCCGGGTCCCACTGCGGTAACCCACCATCGAGACGGTCGAGGAAGCCGGCGATGTGAACCGACCGTCCGGTCCCATCTGTCGTGGCCGGCACGGTCACGTTGAACTGCAACGTCACCGTGCGCAGTTCGGCCGTTGCCGGTACCTCGCCGGAGCCGCCGGAGCGGTTGAACGACTGGTCGACGGCAACCACCACATAGAAGTAGGTGGCGCCTTGTGCCACCGCGGTGTCGGTGAAGGTGGAGTTCGTCACCAGCCCCAGAAGGCCGTACGGCCCACCGGTCGTGTCGGATCGCAAGACCTCGTAGCCGAAGAACGTCGGGTCGCCGGCCACATCGTCCCAGTCGAGAACGATGCCGGCAGGGCTGGCGCTGGTGACGCTGAGTCCGGTGGGCACGTCCGGTGCGGTGGTGTCACCGCTCGACACCACCGTCAATGCGCCGGGATTCGCCGGCAGGGATCCGGATGGAACCGGCCCGTTCAAATCGGCATACAGCCAGCTACGACCACCGTTGGTCGAGTAACGGAAGACGTAGTCGAACTCACCCAAGACCTCGGGAAGGAAGCTCGCCTTGAACTCGTCGTTGTTGCCCGCCTGGACATTGAAGGTGGCGTCCACCCACACCCAGGCCGGGTTGCCGGCCGGATTGCTGCCGTCGGGGCCGAAGCCCGCCTGGGCCCGCAACGTGGGCGTGGGCCCGGGAGTGGCGGTCACTCCATCGATCCACACCTGACCATAAACCGTGTCGGTCCGACTCACCGTCGAGATGGTGTGGTTGAGGGAGGGTGGCCACTGCAGGTTGGCCCAGCCGATGGTCAGACTGGGCACCACCTCGTCCTCGTTCGACCGGGCGGACTCGTTGCCCGCCGCGTCGAGAGCCCTGACCACCACGTACCGGACCTCGCCGTTGGGGAGGCCGGACAGCGAGTAGTTGGTGGCAGTCACCGGCGCAGTGTTCACCTTCCGGTAACCGCCGCCCGAGACGAAGCTCACGTACACGTTGTAGGAGGCCGCCCCCGGAACCGAATTCCATGTGAGGGCGGCGGCCCCGTTGCCATCCACCGAGGTGAGCCCGGTGGGAGCAGCCGGTGGAGTGAGGTCGATTCCCTCGACGCCGAGCACGACCCCACCCATCGCCGGGACGGTCACGGTGAGCGTTTCGCCGGCGACGGTCGCCGCGCTGCTCGCTCCGAGTCCGGTGGCGAGTCGGCGGGTGAGCGACGCTCCGTTGGGGAGGTAACCGTCCACCGGGATCGTCAGCGTCTGCGAGGACGGGGAACGGTTCACTACGACGACCGCGGCACCCGAACCGGTCTTCCGACCGATGACGATCACGCCGGCGCTGTCGTCGGCGAGGAGGATCCGCTGATCTCCATCCCGCAGCGCCGGCAGGTCACGGCGCACGGTCGTGAGCTGGGTGTACCAAGAGCGCAACGCCGTGTCCGGAGTGCCGCCCTTGTCGGCCCACGGGAAAGCTCGGCGATCGTCGGGGTCGTCGTCGCCGGTGACGCCCACTTCGTCGCCGTAGTAGACGGTTGGCGCCCCGGGGACGGCGAACTGGAGCAGCGTCGCCAGGCGAAGCCGCTGCTTGCCCTCTGCCAGGTTGGCGGCATTGTGCTCCTTCGCCGCCCGCGTCTCCGCCCCCGGTGTCAGCGTCCACAGCACTCGCTCGGTGTCGTGACTGTCGAGCAGGTTCATCATTGAGTAGAAGGCGGCGTCGGGGTAGTCCTCCCGAATGGACGCCAACCGGTTCGCCACCTCGGTGGCGGTCAGCACCCGACCACTGTCGGCGAATCCCTTCGAGTCGAACGCTCCCGGGGTGAGGAAGCCGATGACGGCATCGCGCAGGCGGTAGTTCATCGTGGTGTCGAGGCGATCACCACGGAGCATCCGCAACAGCGTCGAGTCCTTCTGCCATGTCTCGCTGACGAGGAGGGCGTCGGCCTTGGTGGACTTGGCCACCTGGCGGAACGTCTCCCAGTAGCCGTTCGGGAACGAGGGATCACCCGAGACGTCGAGGCGCCATCCGCCAGCGCCCGCCTCCAGCCACTGGCGGGTGATGCTGTCTTCGTTGGTTAAGAAGTACTCCTGGACCTCGGTCAACGTCTTGTCCAGTACCGGGATGGAGTCGAAGCCGAACCAGCCGTCGTAGGTCGCCGACAACGGTCCGGCGCTGCCGGCGCAGTCGCCGGTACCCGGCGCCACATCGGTGAAACTGAACCAGGTGCGGAACTCCGAGGCCACCGACTCGCAGGCACCGACGGTCGGGTAATGGCCATACCGGTCGAAGAACGGGCTGTCCGACGACAGGTGGTTGAAGACGCCGTCGAGAATGATCCGGATGCCGCGTTGGTCGGCGTGCTTGACCAGGTTCTCCCAGTCTTTCTGCGTGCCGAAATACGGATCGATCCGCGTGTAGTCCTGGGTGTCGTAGCTGTGGTTGGAGCCGGCGTCGAAGACCGGGTTCAGATAGAGCGTGTCGACGCCCAGCGTCTTGAGGTATTCGAGTTGCTGGTCGATGCCCTTGAGGTCCCCGCCCTGGTAGTCGCGTCCGCGGGGGCCCTCTTTGGGTGCTCCGGCCGGTGGCGTCGTGTCGAAGCGCCACGGGCACGTCGTCGGGGTGGAGTCGGCGTAGTTGCGGCAGTAGCCCTCGGGCAGTGTCAGCCAGTCGAGCGACACGACCGGGTCGTCGTAGCGGACGTCGCCGGTCTTCGGGTCGTTGTTGGAGCGGCCATTGCGGAAACGGTCCGGGAAGATCTGGTAGACGACGGCGTCCTGTGCCCAGGCCGGGGCGCTGAAAGACGGGGCGTGCCACATGAGCGCCCAGCTTTGATCCACCGGGTCGTCGCTCATCCCGCCCAACCCGCCGTCGAGGGCGGCGGTGTTGTCCGCGTAGTAGTCGGTGTCGGTGCCGTCTGTCACGAGGAACCGGTACCAGACGTTGTCCGGGGTGTCGCCGGCCAGGGTGGTCTCCCACCAGTCGCAGCGCTTGGCCTCGAGCCCGGTCTGCTCACAGCTCTGATCCGAGGCGGCGATGTTCATGGACACCAGCCGCTGGCCGTTGGCGTTGAGGCTGTAGACGCGGGCCGTGACCGACGTGACGTCGTTGTGGAAGGTGCGCAGCCGCAGCTTCACGTCGGTACCCGCCGGCACCGCGCCGCCGGGCGCTCGATACAGGTCGGCGCGCGAGTCGTGGCGCACGCCGTCCCACTCCACGTTGTCGTCCGGTGAAGGCTCGGCCGAGGCGACCGTGACCGATGGCGTATTGGTGGCGGTGTCGAAGCTGATGGTGACGGTCGAACCGGGTGTGGCCACGGTGAACGGGACGTTGTTCGCTCCACCGCCCTGGCCGTAGTTCGGGTTGGACCACGACTCGTTGGTGGCGACCTTGAACTCGTAACTGCCCGCCGGCACAGCGGTCGTCACGTATGTGAACACACCGTCGCCGTCGACGTCGCTCATGAAGGTTCGCAGGCAATCGGGCTGCCAGTCGCCGCCGCACCCGACCTCGGAGTTGAAACTCCCGGGGACGGTGTAGATGGTGTTGCGGACGTTGTCGGCGATGTAGTGGGTGGCGTGCGAGTAATAGAAGCGGACGCTCCGCGGAGTGCTCAGGTTCAAGGCGATGTTGGGTCCGTCCTGCTGGAAGTTGGCGCCGTAGTTCTCGCTCCAGCCGCCCATCGCCACCTTGTACCCCCAACTACCGGCCGGGATCGCCGCCGACTGGAACAAATAGACACCGCTGCCTTGGGCGGAGAAGGCGCTCGCCGGGCAGGCCGGATCCCAGTCGCCGCAGCCGCCGCCGGTCGCCTCGGACTCGAGGCTGCCCGCCAGGTTCACGGATGCGGGGGTGGGCGTGTGACTCGCCGATGCGGGGACGAGAGGCAGGGCGGTGGTCACCAACCCGATCGCCAATCCGACCACGGTGCTTAGCAGCGCAACCGCGAGACCGATGCTGAGGGACACGCGCGTGCCGTAGAGCACGCGGCTGTAGACGTCGCGCCCGAGCATGTCGGAGCCGAACCAGAAGGCGGCCGAGGGCTGCTTCAGGCGCCGGACCGGCGCGACCGCCTGCGGGTCGACCGTGCCCAGCCAGGGCGCGAACAGCGCGA
>DAIOGO010000068.1:0-14460 GCA_036745195.1 Actinomycetota bacterium
AGGATGGAGAGGATCGGGTTGGACGGGGCGATCACGACCACATCGGCCTCGCCGAACGCCTCGAGCACCCCTGGAGCCGGGCGGGCCTGGCCCGCCCCGACGTACCGCACCCGGGAGATCGGGTCCTGGTGGCGGCGAAGGACGAAGTAGTCCTGGAAGCTCAACTCTTCTCCGCCGGTCGTGGTCAACCGGGTCCGGATGGGGTCATCCGATGCCGGGAGGAGTCGTGCACCGATGCCGAATCGGTGGCCTATCTCGGCGGTGATTTGGGAGAGCGGAACCCCGGCCGCCAGTCGCAGAGTGCGATACATCGTCACAGCCAGGTCGGAGTCACCGAGGCGGAACGAGGTGTCGACCCCCAATTCGGACAATTCGGTCATGACGTGCCAGGTGTCGTCCCGGCGACCCCAGCCGGCCGGACCTTGTTCGCCCGCCAGCGTGTAGGTGACCGTGTCGAGATCGGCGGCGACGTACTGGCCGTACATGACATCGTCGTCGGCGACGTTGACGATGACCGTCAGCCGCACTCCCTCCAGGCGGTCGAAGCCGACCGCCAGTCTGGCGCCGCCCACCCCGCCGGCAAGGAGGGTGATCCTCGTTTCAGATTGCACCAGGGCCCCCGGTGGCAGCACAATGACCGTTCATGTCCATCCCAGATGTCGAGGTCTCCGCTCGCGCCGTCGATCCGGTGACGGTGGTCGCGGTGTTGGCGATCGACGGCGTTCCTCTCGACTCGACATTGGCGGCGGTGACCGGGCAAGCATACGGGGTTGCCGCCACCTTCGTTGTGGGTGGAGATGCCGATCAGATCGCCGCCGCCCGCCTGCTCGGCGTCGAGGCGGTGGCTTCGCCGGCGGCGCTGGCCGCACAGGTCGGCAACGAGGTCGAGTTCGTGTGGCTCATCCATGGAGATGCCGAGGCCCGGCCGGACGCCCTCGGCAATCTGGTGTCCGAGGCGGTACGCAACGATGCCGCCGTCGTGGGTTCGAAGATCCTCGATGCCGAACGGCGCGACCACCTCGAAGCCGTCGGCGGGGCGACCGACGTTTTCGGCGAGCCCTATCTCGGTCTCGACGAGGACGAAGTCGATCTCGAGCAATACGACGTCGTTCGGGACGTTGCATACGTGTCCGCCGTCTCGTTCCTCATCCGCCGCGACCTCCTGAAGGGGCTGCAGGGTCTGGATCCGCTCCTGGCACCGACCGCGGCAGGGATCGACCTCTCGCAGCGTGCCCGGTTGGCGGGGGCCCGGGTCATGGTGGTGCCGTCGTCCGAGGTGTTCCATGCCAGGGCCTGCCGTCATGACGTAGCGGGCTGGCGGGAGCAGGCCTCTCGGATGCGAGCGATGTTCAAGTCCTACAGCCTGGTGACGCTGGCCTGGGTGATCCCGGTCGGCTTTGTCGTTGGGGTCATCGATGGATTGGCCAGATTCGGACTCCGTCAGTTCAGGCCGCTCTTCGACTATCTGAAGGCGTCTGGCTGGAACCTGCTGCGGCTGCCATCCACCTGGTCGGCGCGGCGGGCGCTCGCCACGGTTCGCCATGCCCCGGACGAGGAGTTGTTCCGGTATCAGCTCTCGGGCTCTCTCCGGCTCCGCACGCTGGCAACCGACTACGGCTCGCGATTTGGCTGGATCATGGACAGGGAACCAGGCGTGGTGACCGAAGAGGAGATGGAAGACGACTCTTCTGTGGCCTCGACCATCGTGCTGGGGATAGTGCTGTTCGTGGCGGCGGTGGCGACCCGCCGCCTCTGGCTGGGCCCGGCGCCGGGCACCGGCACCTGGCTTCCCCTCGATGCAACCCCCTGGTCGACCCTCCAGGGGTATGCCGGTGGCTGGAATCCTGCCGGATTGGGCTCTCCCGAGCCGGTTCGACCGATGGTGGCGATCGTTGCCTTCCTCCACACCGTGCTGGTCGGATGGGGAGGCACCGCACAATTGCTGGCGGTGGCGTCGGTGGTCGCCGGAATCACCGGCTTGAGCCGGCTTCTGGACCTGTTTGGGGTCGAGGGAGCGTCGCGGCACCTGGCCGGACTGGTCTACGTTGCCGGTCCTCTCGCCCTGGCCCTCGGTGGGGCCGGTCAGTGGCACAGCATCCTCGCCCTTGGCCCGCTCGCCTGGGCATGCGTTTGGGTGCTCCAACCGGCCGCCAAGCCCGTGGGTCGACTGGCCCGTTGGGTGGTGATCGGGTTTGCCGGGGCCGCCGGGTCATTGTGGTTCCCTCTGATGATCGCGGCCGCCGCCGGTGCGGCGTTGCTCGTGTTGAGAATCGGCTGGAGGCCCCTGGCCGGCTCACTGGTGGTAGGACTGTCGGCGGCGCTGGTCGCCTCGCCCTATCTGCTGGCGGTGGAGCCCGAGGCGTTGCTGGCAGATGGCCGTCCCTTCTGGCCGGCGGCCTCGGTGGCGGTGGCCGGGGTGCTGGCAATCGTGCTGACCATCGTGGGGGGAACGGAGCGGACCTGGCGGGTGGCGGCCTGGGGAGGCCTGCTGGCGGCGGGCGGGGTGGCCGTCGCTTCGGTGGCGACCCTCGGAGTCGAAGCCCAGTCGGCGGGGCTCTTGCTGGGCACCCTCGGTCTGGCGGCGGCGACCGGCGCCGCCTTCTCCCACGACCCCGATGCTCCCCTCTCGCGCCGAACGGTCCAGACCATGGCAACGCTGGCTGCGGTCGTGGTCCTGTTTTCGGGAGCCGGCGCCGCCCTCGACGGGGGGTGGGGGCTGGATGCCACCGACTGGGAGGACCGGCTCCAATTCGTCGGCGCCTTGGCGGGGGATCCGGCGGTGGAGCGAACGCTGTTGATCGGCCCGGCCGGCTCCCTTCCGGGGGAGGCGAGACGGGGAGCTTCGTTCGAGTATCGCCTCGTGAATGGAGAGGCGCTGGGGTTCGACGAAGCCTGGTTGCCGGCGCTGCGCCGGGGCGACCGCGCCATGGCGGACACGATCGATGCCATCGCCGGGGGTGGAGTTCTCCGGCCAGGATCAATGCTCGCCCCGTTCGCAGTGCGCTGGATCGTGGTGGTCGAAGACGATGCGTTTGCCGACGTGTTCGATGCCCAGGTCGATGTGCGGGAGGTGTCGGTGGCGCCGGGTGTGCGGGTGTTCGAGAACGGCCTGTTCACGCCACGGGCGTTCGCCCAAGCCGGTCCCTGGACGATTCGGGGCAGTCTGCTCGAGGGAGATGTGGCCGGTCCGGTGAGGCTGGCCGACAACTTCGACCCTGGCTGGGGCGGGTCGCCGGACTCTTGGGCAAACTCGATCCCGGCCACCGGCGGGACCGTCGACTACCAACCGGATCCGCTCCGGCTGGCGCTGGCCACTGCGGCCGGGGTGGTGCTGCTGCTGGCGCTGGTGGGCCTGTGGTTGGGGAGGGAGCGAACATGAGACGGGGACTGTTCCTCGCCCTGATCCTGGTGATCGGCACCACCGCCTACACCCTCCGACCCCCGACAGAGGGCCCCGTCACCACCGATCCCGAGTCGGTTCTGGCGGCGCCTGCCTCGGCTGGGTGCGTCGTGTCGATCGCCCGGGGCGAAACCGGGCGGGTCGACCTGCTCGGCGCCTCGTCGCTCATCTCACGGGGTGGACGGTCGGAGACCGGGAGCGGGTCGGTGCCCATCGAGGAGCTGACGCCGTCCGGACCGGGGTACGGCCTGGTCGAGTTCAACGGCCCCGGGGGGGCAGGGGTGGTGTCGTCGAGCGACATCGCGCTGACCGCTTCGACCTGTTCTCCCACCACCCGGGGGACGATCGCTCTGTCGGGGATCTCCACCGCCAACGGCCATCAGGTCGACCTCATCGTGGCCAATCCGTATTCGCTCGACGCCATCGTCGATGTGACCACCATCAGCGAGGTGGGGGCGGACACTGCCGGAGAACTGGAGTCGCTCGTCGTTCCCGCCGGTTCGGTCGTGGTTCGAGACCTCTCCCGAATCCTTCCTCTCCGCGCCCATTTGTCGTTGGTCATCACTCCCAGCCAGGGGTCGGTGCATGCAGTGGTGTACGAGTCCACCGGTTCCGACGGCCGGGCGTCCGAGGCGGTGCCCGGCCACGACGAGTGGTGGACCGTCATGCCCGATCTGGCCGGCGTCGACAGACACCTGACGATCGTCTCGACGGTGGTCGGCTCAGAGGCGTTCCAGATGGACCTGTGGGCGGCAGACGGACTGAATGAGGCCGCCATCGATGACGTCGTTCCCGCCGGTGCCCAGTTCGACATCTCGTCCGCCGAGACCGGAGATGCCCAGGCCGTCCGGATCATTTCGGCCAACGCCACGGTGGTGGCCCTCTCGCTGACAGGCGAAGGGGTGCTGGCCGGCGGGCCTGCGGCACCCGGGCTCTTCACCCGGTGGCTGCTGGCCGGGGCCGGTGCCCTGCCCGGCACCACCACCGCCTGGATCTTCAACCCTTCGCCCGACTCAGCCCAGGTCAGCGTGAGCCCGGTGGGAGGGGGCGAACCGATCGTGGTGTCGATCGGGGGGTCGGCCCGGGCGGCCATCGATCTCCCCGCCTCGGCGGCCGGATATGTGCTCGATTCCTCGGTGCCGGTGGCAGCCGCCTGGACCACGCTCGGGATCGGGCTTGCCTACTCGCCTGGTCTGCCCCTCGATGGATGACCTGACCTGGCGCCTGGTGGTCGTCGGTCTCATCGGGGCTGCGGCGGTGGCGCTCGGGGTCGTATCCAACCGTGGTCGGGCCTGGGTGCGCCACCATCGCCCCGCCCGAGGGCTGGATCCGGCGCTCTACCTGCTGTCTTCCGACGGCTGCAGCACCTGTGCTCTGGCGAGATCACGGCTCGTCGCGGCAGGCATCGGTTTCGTGGAGGTGGGATTCGAGACCCGGCCGGAGTTGTTCGCCCGCTTTGGCGTCGACCGCGTCCCCGCCATCGTGGCGGTTTCGGACACAGCCGACTGGGTGGCGTTCGGCGTGCCTTCGGCCGGCGCGCTGCGCCGGTGGCTGCCGGGTCCTTGAACGGCCCTCCGTCCCCGCCTACCGTTGCCCGACCATGCCTGTCTCCTGCATTCGTTGCCCGGCCCCGGCCGCTTCAGCCATGACCTTCGACTACGACGAGCGTTCCGTCTGGCTGGAAGAGCTCACCGGCGCCCCCGAGGTGGGTCGGATCTACTCGCTGTGCAACAGCCACGCCGACCGGTTGACTCCACCGATGGGCTGGACCCTGACCGATCGCCGTAACGTGACGAGGTTGTTCGCGCCCTCGGCGGCCAGCGTCGTCGCCTGACGCCGTGACGCTCGATCGGGATCTTCTCGATGCAGTTCGTGATCTCGATGAACATGGCCTGAGGCGTCTCATGATGCTGACCCGGGCTCGCCTGGAACGGGCGGGGGTCGATCTTGGTCGTCAACCCAAGGTGAGCCTGCGCCAGCGCATGGTGAAGTGCGGCAAGTTCGGGTGTGTCTCCTGCCCGCATGGCCCGTACTGGTACGCCTACTGGTCCGAGGACGGAAAGCGTCGAAGTCGCTACGTGGGCCGGCTCCTCGACGATTCGGGCCCCGAGGTCGATTGAACAACTTCGCGGGCCGGGTACGATGCTGGCGGGCGAACGAGAGAGAAATGCCAATGGACTGTCCGCAGTGCGGGATGCACGACGTCATCGAGATCAAACACCGTCTCCCCGGCGACATCGAGCTGGACTTCTTCTCGTGTCACCGGTGTGAGGAGCGCTGGTGGGACCGGGAAGGTCGCGTCGTCGAATTGAAGGACGTGCTGGAGCTGGCTCGCAAGACCACCTGACCGCATGACGATCAGGCAACCGAGTCACTCATATCAGTGGGTTCCCCCACTGATCGTCCTGGTTTCGTCCCTGGTCATCCTGGCCGTGGTCAATCCGCAGCTGGTGTTGTCCTCGTCGACTCCGGCCGGGGGCGACATGGGAGCCCATGTCTTTGGCCCCGCCTTCATGCGGGACGTGCTCATCCCCGACTTCCGTCTCCACGGTTGGTCGAATGACTGGTTTGCGGGCTTCCCGCTCTACTACTTCTACTTCCCGCTGCCGGCGCTGCTGATCGTCCTGCTCGACGTCTTCCTGCCCTACGGAGTGGCGTTCAAGATCGTGGCCATCTCCGGGCTCCTGCTGCTGCCGCCGGCCGCCTTCACCTTCGCCAGGGCGATGCGCCTCGACCGGGTGGCGTGCTCGCTGGCGGCGGCCGCCACGGTCCCCTTCATGCTCATGGAGAGCTTCAAGATCTACGGAGGGAACGTCGCTTCGACGATGGCCGGTGAATACGCCTACGTGCTGTCGTTCAGCCTCGGCTTTTTCTACCTGGCAGCTCTCATCAAGGCGCTGCGCGACGACCGGCATTGGGCGCCGGTTGCTGCCGCCCTGCTGGCGGCCACGGCCCTCTCGCACGTCCTCACCACCATCGTCCTGGCGGTGGCGTCACTCGTGGTCATCGCCAGCCGCAAGCAACTTCGCCTGGCGGCAGGAATCGGAGCCCTCGGATTCATGGTCACCGCCTTCTGGTCGGTGCCGTTCGTGACGCGGATCAGGTACTCGACCGACATGGCGTGGGTGCCGCTGAGAAGCTGGGACCAGGTGTTCCCGATCGAGATCTGGCTCCTGTTGCCACTGGCAGCGGTGGGGGCAGTCAGTCTCGCTCGCCGAACCCGGCGGGCGATGCCGCTGATCGTTGTCACCCTGTTGCCTGTCATCTACTACCCGCTCCCGCCGCTCCTCATCGACCTGTTCCCGGAGACCTTCGGCGACATCCACTGGAAGTTGTGGAACGGGCGGCTATTGCCCTACTGGTACTTCGGCGTGACCATGCTGGCGGCCATCGGCATCGCCGCCGGGTTGAATGCGATCGCCCGCCGTTTGCCGGACCGCCTCTCCGCCTGGCTCATCCCGATCACGATCGCGGTGATCGGCGGTGTAGGGGTAGTTGCGCTCACCAGACCTTCGCTGGCCGATCGGGTCCCCAAGGGGGCGCCCCTGGGGGCCGCCATCGCAGTCGCGGTGCTGGTGGCGATGTACGTCGTCGCCGTCCGCCTGCTCCCGGGATGGACGGTGTCGTCTCGATCGCTGCTGTCGGGTGCGATGGCGTCACTTCTCATCCTGGGCTCGCTGGGAGCCATGAACTTCGCCAGTGGGTGGGCCCGGTGGAACTTCCAGGGATACGAGGGGAAAGCGGCCTACCCGGAATACCGGGGGCTGATGGAGACCATCAACCGGCTTCCGGCCGGGCGAGTGATGTGGGAGCACAACCGGGAGGCGGTCGACCAATACGGCACCTCGATGGCCCTGATGTTGATTCCCTACTGGGCGGGTTCCGACCATCCGTCGATGGAGGGCCTGTTCTTCGAGTCATCGTTGACGGTCCCCTTCCATTTCCTCAACCAGGCGGAAATGAGCTTCAAGCCGTCCCAGCCTGTTCCCGGTCTTTCGTACCGACCATTCGATTTCGACAGGGGCATCCCCCACCTCCAGACCTATGGCGTCCGTTATTACGTCTGCATCACCGACGAAGCCAAGGCCAAGGCCGGCGCCGACCCCCGGCTTCGACTGATCGCCGAGTCGGCCCCGTTCCAGATCTACGAACTGGTCGACTATCGCCCGGCGGTAGAGGTGGCCGATCACGAGGTCTCGGTGCTGGCCCCATCGGTGACAGGCGAACCTTTCGGAGAGGCCGCCCTCGAGTGGTACGGCGAACTCGACCTGCTCGACAAGTGGCTGGTGGCCGATGGGCCCGATGGATGGCGGCAGATCGAGGCGGTGCCGCAGGTGGCCGGTGCCCGGCCGATCAGCACCGCCGGGAGCGTCAGCGACATCGTGATCGGCGAGGAAGAGATCTCCTTTCGCACCTCGGCGATCGGCATTCCGCACATGGTGAAGGTCTCCTACTTTCCCAACTGGACGGCAGAAGGAGCGGAAGGACCCTTTCGGGCAGCCCCTTCGACGATGATCGTCGTGCCCACCGAAGGTGAGGTCGTCATCCGGTTCGAGAACACCTGGGTGGAGGCCACCGGAAACACGCTCACGATCGCCGGTCTGGTGGTGGTCGGGGGCTGGTGGTGGATGACCCGGCGTCGCCAGGCCACCGAGTCAGTGACGTAGCTTCCAGGCGAGCCTGACGGAGTCGCGGGCCAGGGCCCAGATCATCGATGGGCGGACGGGGGCCCCCTTGTCGGAGATGGAGACCGTGACCGGTGTCTCCGACATCGTGTAACCGCTTCGATAGGCTCGAACCAGCAATTCCAGGTCGAAGGCCCAGCCCCGCATTCCCACCCGGGGGAGGATGTCGTCGAGCACCTCGCGCCGGAACGCCTTGAGGCCGGTCTGGGTCTCGTGGACCGGGAGGCCGAACAGCCGCGATGTCCCTTCGGCGTACAGGCGGCTCATCATCCGGCGGAGCAGCGGATACCCGCCACTGTGCATGGTTCGCCGTTTGGCCCCCACCACCACGTCCGACCGCTCCAACTCGGCCAGTACCGCCGGGATCTGCTCCGGGGGGAGGTCGAGGTCGCCGTCGAGAAACACGATCCGGCCGGCGGTGGCCGCCTTCCACCCCGACACCAGCGCTTCCCCCTTTCCCAGATTCCGGGGATGGCGGATCACCTCGAGGCCGTCGACCTCCTTCGCCGCCTGCAGCGCCTGTTGGAAGGTGTCGTCTTCGGATCCGTCATCGACCACGATGATCTGCGCGTCGAGTCCGGCACACGACCGGGCCACCCGGGCGGCATTGGCGGCGATGACCGGTCCAAGCCGGAAGGCGGGAAGGACGATCGACACACCGGGAACGTTGGCCATAGAAGAGGGCAGTGTAGGAAGCGGCGCCGGTACCGTTCACGTCCGGTTCTACACTGCGGGCCTTCGAACAAAGAGGTCGGGATGGCGGCAATCGAGGTGGTGTTCAAGGCGTATGACATTCGAGGCCGGACCGATCTGGGCGAACTGGACGCCGGTCTGGCCCGGCAGGTCGGAGCGTCTTTCGCTCGATTGATGGGCTCGGCGGCGGTGGCCGTTGGCCGGGATTGCCGGGCCTCTTCCCCTGAACTGGCCGGCGCCATGATCGAAGGCATCACCTCCGAAGGGGTCGACGTGCTCGACCTCGGCGAGGTCGCCACCGACACTGTCTACTACGTGTCGGGTAGCCAGAACGTCCCCGGGGTGATGATCACGGCGAGCCACAACCCGGCCGAGTACAACGGGATCAAGCTGTGCCGTCCTGGCGCCGGACCGGTCGGCTCGGACAGCGGACTGGATCAGATCAAAGAGATGGTGCTCGATGGTTTCGCCCCCGGCCCGGGAGGCGGCGCCGTCAGGTCGTTCGACCCGATTCCCGGCTACGTGGATCACCTCTTCTCGGTGGTCGAGGCCGGCCGAATCGCAGGGTTGCGAGTGGCGGTCGACGGGGGCAACGGGATGGCAGGCGTGGTCGTCGAGCAGGTGTTCGATCGCCTGGCGGCCGACCTCATCGGTCTGTATCTCGAGCCGGATGGCACGTTTCCCAACCATCCGGCCGATCCGCTCCAACCCGAGAACCTCGTCGACCTGGTCGCCCTGATGGGACGGGAGCATCCCGATCTCGGCGTGGCCTTCGACGGGGACGCCGACCGGGCGTTCTTCATCGACGACCGGGGTGTGCCGCTGTCGGGAAGCACCACTACCGCCCTGGTGGCCCGCTGGTTCCTGGCCCGAAACCCTGGCGCTTCCATCGTCCACAACCTGATCACCTCGCGGGCGGTTCCCGAGACGGTGAGGGCCCACGGGGGCAATCCGATCAAGACCAGAGTCGGGCATTCCTACATCAAGCAGGTCATGGCGGAGACCGGTGCTGTGTTCGGGGGCGAGCACTCCGGTCACTACTACTTCGCCGCCAACTACAAGGCGGATTCCGGGATGCTGGCGATGCTGGTCCTGCTTCAGGTGTTGTCTGAGTCGGGACAGCGCTTGTCCGAGCTGCGGCAAGAGGTCGAGCCCTACGCGCCGTCGGGGGAGATCAACCTCCGGGTGGAGGACCGGGCGGGAGCCATCGAGGCGGTGGCGGCGGCCTTTGGCGATGCCGAGCAGGACCGGCTGGACGGTCTCACGGTTTCGTGGTCGGACCGGTGGTTCAACCTGCGCCCATCCAACACCGAGCCCTTCGTACGCCTCAACGCCGAGGGGCCCGACGCCGCCTCGGTGACAGCCCTGGTGGAGCAGGTGCGCAGGGTGGTCGAGGGCCGTTCATGACTCTGATCGAGGCCTGGTTGCTGGAGATCATGCAGTGCCCCCGCTGCAGCGGGGCCTTGGGCGAGGACGAGGCGGCGTCTGCCCTGGTCTGCGCCGGCTGTGGAGCCTCCTATTCGGTGGTGGATGGCATCCCCAACATGCTGGTCGACGACCCTTCCTGATCCGGCGGGCCGATGGCTGTCTTTCCGCTTTTTGCCGGGTGTCGTTAGCCTCGCCCGACACCCCTGACCTGGAGTTCCCCTGATGCAGTTCGATATCGCAACGCCAACCATGTCCGAGCAGGGCTCTCGTCGTTTGACGTGGGCGGGGCGTCGGATGCCGGTGCTCGCCACGATCCGCGAGCGATTCCGGGCCGATCGGCCGCTGGAAGGGCGCACGGTGGTCGCCTGTCTCCATGTCACCGCCGAGACGGCCAACCTGATGCTGGCATTGCGCGACGGCGGGGCCAACGTGGCTCTGTGTGCCTCCAATCCCCTCTCCACCCAGGACGATGTCGCGGCCGCCCTGGTGGCCGAGGGAATCCCGGTGTTTGCGGTGCGAGGGGAGGATTCGGATCGTTATTACGAGCACATCCATGCCGTGCTCGACATGGAGCCCGACATCACCATGGACGACGGGGCCGACCTGGCCACCATCCTCCACACCGACCGTACCGAGCTCAACCCGATCGGCTCCACCGAGGAGACGACCACCGGGGTGGTCAGGCTGAAGGCGATGGCAGAAGACGGGACGCTGCGGCTCCCGGTCGTGGCCGTGAACGAATCCGCCACCAAACACCTCTTCGACAACCGGTACGGAACCGGTCAGTCCGCTCTGGACGGGATCACCCGGGCCGCCAACGTCCTCATTGCCGGTCAGACATTGGTCGTGATCGGGTACGGGAACTGCGGCCAGGGGGTGGCCCTACGGGCCGACGGGATGGGGGCGAAGGTCGTCGTCGTCGAGGTCGATCCGGTGCGGGCGTTGGCGGCGGCGATGGACGGTTATCAGGTCATGCAGGCCGACGACGCTGCCGAAGCGGGCGACATCTTCATCACCGTGACCGGGAACAAGCATGTGCTGCGCGGTCGCCATTTCGAGCGGATGAAGGACGGGGCGATCCTCGCCAACGCCGGTCATTTCGACGTCGAACTGGATCTGGAGGCGCTCGAGGCGATGTCGACCGAACGGCGGCCGGTTCGCCAGAATCTGGAGGAGTACCAGATCGCCGACGGTCGCCGTCTGCTGGTGGCGGCAGAGGGTCGTCTGGTCAACCTGGGGGCGGCCGAGGGTCACCCCGCCGACGTGATGGACATGTCCTTCTCCAACCAGGCGCTGGCGGCCGAGTGGCTGGTGGCCAGGGCCGGCACGCTCACACCGGCCATCTACACCCTTCCACCCGAGATCGATCGGTTGGTGGCGACCATCAAGCTCGAGTCGCTCGGTGGCGGCTTGGAGGCTCTCACCGAAGAGCAGGTCGAGTATCTCACCGGATGGCGGGAAGGCACCGCCTGACCTCGATTCCTGTCGGTGCCGGCCGGTAGGTTCGACGCCATGTTCTGTTGGGGATGTGGCACCCTGCGAGAGCGGGCCTGGATCACCGGTCAGGGTCGCAGTACGATTCGCGGTCGCAGCAGGTTCGACGGTCGGCTTGGGCCGCCGCTCGGATACCGAGATCGGTTGTGCCCTGACTGCTTGGCCGGTTTGTGGCCTGCGCCGGTGAGATCGATCGGCGGGTTGACGGTGTGGTCCACCTTCCTCCACCGGGGGGCCGCCAAACACCTGGTTCACGCCCTCAAATTCGGCGGAGTCGATCGGGTGGCCTCCTTGATGGCGGCATCGATGGTCGACCGGGTCCCACCCGCTTCGTGCCTCGTCCCGATCCCTCGCAGCTTGTCGCGTCAGGTGCGCTACGGCGTTGATGCCGCCGGGACGCTGGCCCGGGCTCTCGGACGTCTCGGTGGGCTCCCGGTGATGGCTGCCCTCGATGCCCCGTTGCTCGCTCCTTCCCACACCGGTCGCATCGCGGCTCGCCGTCCCGATCCCGGCTTCAGGTTGCTGGGTCCACTTCCGGAGGGCTCCCTCTTGATCGACGATGTGGTGACCACCGGTTCGACCCTGATGGCGGCTGCCCGCATCAGCGGCGCCCGACAGGCGATGACGTTCACATCGGCGCTCTCGAAATGACTAGTCTGTCGGGAAATCGGGTGTGAGATGATCCACGCCTGCGACGTCGACCGGCAAGCGAGGCACTGTGAATGTTCGTGTGAAGAGCCGCCATGGCGAGGCAAACGACGGGTTTCGAGAGGCAGCCGAACTGAAGTTGGGGCGAGCCGTCAAGGGGTTCGATGCGGTCGACGCCATCGAGGTGGAACTCGACGAGCACAAGACCCGGCGCCCCGATCAGCGGTTCAGGCTGGAAGTGAGCACCGCGGTTCGCGGTCGGTTCATCCGGGTCGTGTCGGAGGCCGATTCTGCCGAATCCGCCTTGGACGACGCCGTCGATCGGTTTTCTCGCCAACTGCTCCGCCTCAAGGACCGCATCATCGACGGGCACCGCAAACCGGCCGATCAACCGGGTGCCGCCGAGGAGGAGGCCGCTCATGCCGAGGTGGTGAGGGTCAAGCAGTTCATCATGAAACCGGTTTCGGTCGACGAGGCCGCCCTCCAGATGGACCTTCTCGGTCATTCCTTCTTCTTCTTCCTCAATGCCGCCACCGACAAGCAGTGCGTGCTCTACCGCCGGGCGGACGGACGCCTCGGGATGATCGAGCCGGCATGACCAAACCAACGGTCTGCATCGTCGATGACGCCGCCCTCTTCCAGGCCGGCCTGTCTGCCGCCTTCAAGGAGGAAGGGTTCGACGTGGTTGGTCAGGCCACCGACGCGCTCGGGGCGGTGGCCTCGGCCCGGGCCACCAAACCCGACCTGGTGCTACTGGATGTGCTGATGCCCGGCATCTCCGGTCTCGATGTCGTCGACAAGATCCTCGAGGCCTCTCCCCTCACCAAGGTGGTTCTGCTCACCTCGTCGGAGTCGGGCGAAGACCTCCTCAAGGCGATCAAGGCCGGGGCGCGGGGCTACATCGTCAAAACGACACCGCTTCCCGACCTGGTCGACTCTGTCAGGCATGTCCTCAAGGGTGGGGCGGTGGTATCCCCCGAGATGGGGGGCAAGCTGTTCGACACCGTCGCCCATCTGCTCAAACACCGGGAGGTCAGCAGCGCCCGCCGTCCGACCCTCACCGGTCGGGAACTGGAGGTGCTACAGAGCATCGCCCGCGGGCTGACATCGAAGGAGATCGGGGAGAATCTCTTCATTTCGGAGAACACCGTGAAGAATCACGTCCGGAACATCCTGGACAAGCTGGGGATGCGGTCTCGCAACGAAGCCGTTATGTACGCCCTCCGGGAGCAGATGATCACCAATGACTGAGGCAACCGTCAACACAAGCCCGTTGACCCGATAACCTCATCTCCATGTCGTTGTTCTCCAAGGTCCTGCGGGCGGGCGAAGGCCGAGCGCTCAAGGAACTCCAATCCATCGTCGCCGCCGTGAATGCCCGCGAGCCGGAGATGGAGCGTCTCGACGATGGCGCCCTCGCCGCCAAGACCGTCGAGTTCAAGGAGCGGGTCGCCCGGGGCGAGAGTCTCGACGACCTCATGCCGGAGGCATTCGCGGTCGTGCGGGAGGCGGCCCGCCGGGCGCTCGGGCAGCGGCACTATGACGTCCAGGTCATCGGTGGGGCGGCCCTCCATCGGGGATCCGTCGCCGAGATGCGAACCGGGGAGGGCAAGACCCTGGTCTCGACCCTTCCCGTCTATCTCAATGCACTCGAGGGCAAGGGTGTTCATCTGGTCACGGTCAACGAGTACCTGGCAACCCGCGATGCCGAGTGGATGGGTCGGGTACACAAGTTCCTCGGGCTGAGCGTCGGGCTGATCAGAGCCGGGATGGAACCCGCCGAACGGCATCCCGCCTATGCGGCCGACATCACTTACGGCACCAACAACGAGTTCGGATTCGACTACCTGCGCGACAACATGGCGATGCGACTCACCGACATGGTTCAGCGAGGTCATCACTACGCCATCGTCGACGAGGTCGACTCCATCCTCATCGACGAGGCGCGTACGCCGCTGATCATCTCGGGCCGGGTGTCTGATGCCGCCCGCTGGTACAAGGACTTCGCCCGGATCGTCGAACGGCTCAGCCCCGAGAAGCACTACGAGGTCGACGAGGGCAAACGCCAGGTCTTGGTCACCGAGGACGGGGTGGCGAGGGTCGAGGAGGTCT